>JAOUOK010000157.1 GCA_029880425.1 Gammaproteobacteria bacterium | reverse complement strand
ACCGCAAAAACAAAAGCCCCACCAAAGGGTGGGGCTAAATTTCTTATGAATCTATTGTTATTATTATAAAATCGATATCACTGGCTATTCAGTGTATTCGCCACCAACAGCCAAAGCTAAGGCTTCATTAATTGCCGAAGGTGCACACATGATCGACGCAAAACTGTTACTGCCCATCATTGATAAATCAGGGAAGCTCAGCGCGATACGGAATTCAGCGGGTAATGCATAGACTTTACCTTTAGAAATAACGACTTCATAAGGTAAGTGCCCCGTCGACTTCACTGCTTTAAAATCTATTTTACTCATGATGTATTTATCACCACTGCAATCCAGGTTACCAGGACCTGACATGCTCACACCAATGACCGTTTCATCCTTGCCGTCCATATCAATACGGTATACCTTTTTCACACCACCTTTATTGTTTGATGCCATGATTTCTTCAACTTTAGTTAAAGCAACTTGCTGGTTACCATAGTCCGCTAACTCTAATGGCTCATCAAAATATGGCATTAAGAATTTATAATGATATTTACGTAAAGCTTCAGCAGTCAGTCCTTCTTCAGGTCCGTATTCACCTTGGTTGCCTAAAGTACTTTTTAATTTTTCCGTAACTGATTTTAAATCACCTTTCATGCGATAAATATTCGCCATATAAGTCGGGTTAGTAAATGCTACCTGAACGTCGCTTCCCGCTTTTGTAATAGTGACACGCTGAGCTGCACCATAGGCACCCATTTCAGAGTTCTTGGCATTAGCTTTTAATTCAGGATTCGTCACGATTAAAATCGTTGCTGTATCATAGGGCGAATACGAACCCACTACTTCAAAGCCAGCTTTAGTTAATTTTTCTTTGGTTGCTGCAGTTATAGATGCAACATCACCCGCTTTCTTCTCAGCAAGAATGTATGTTTTCATCTTTACATCTGCAGCCATACCTGCTGCTGCATACAACAAACCCGCCCCAACCATTAGAAGTTTAAGTAATTTCATTGAATTTTTTCCTCGAAAAATATTTATTATTTTATATCTGTAAAAGCATCAAAACACTGCTTTGAATTAGAGCTGTAACGATAATACGCCCAGAATGATTAAGCGGCAACAACGTATTATTAAGATACTTTTTGCAATTATTATTACCGGATAATCTTTATTTCTGGTCATCTATTACAGCGCTAACTGTAAATAGATGCCCAGTATTATTATATTTGACTCCCCCAGTGATATTTTCGAGGGATAATTCTTTACATAAACAGGCTGATATCAGCTTCGCCTGCAAATTCGAAGAATAATGCAGCACCACCAAATTCAACACCATCAATGAAGGCTTTTGGATCTAAATCAAATAAATCAACCGTCATTTGGCAGGCAATAATGCGTACTTCTGCTTCGACACAAAGCTCTCGTAATTCTTCCAGGCTGGCAACACCTTTCGATTTCATTTTGTTTTTCATCATCATGGTCATCATGCTTTGCATGCCCGGGATGGCTGTACCCAATACCGGGAACCATTTGTCCATCGCCATCGGCATCGGCATACCCGGGTTTCCTAATGGGCTAACCGATACATCCATTTTTTTCTTCAGTAATTGAAGGCCATAGAATGTGAAGAAAATTTCTACTTCATAACCCAGCGCGGAAGCTGTTGAAGCCAGGATAAACGGAGGGTAACCCCAGTCTAATGTGCCTTTAGTGGCAATAATCGCTAATTTCTTTTCTGACATAATGTACACCTTTTGAAAATTATTGAGATGATTATTAAGAGAGTTATTTTTCAGCCTTTAGTTTCTTAAAAGCAAAAAAAAACCAGCTAAACACGGGTTTAGCTGGCCTTTCTTGAAAAAACTAAATCTTAGTTTTTCTTCATTAAGAAAACGAATTTACCGCCTTCTTCTTTTGATTCCATAAGCTCGTTACCTGTTTGCTTAGCAAAAGCTTCAAAATCTTTTACTGCACCTGGGTCAGTTGCAATAATGTGCAGTACTTGACCTGCAGTCATACCTGCTAATGCTTTCTTAGCACGCAGAATTGGTAATGGGCAGTTTAAACCACTTGCATCGAGTTCTTGATCGAAATCAGCCATTGATCTCTCCTAGTTAAAAATTAAACATTAAAAATTTTATATTGCTGAGCATATTAGCAAACAATCTATTACTTATATGTCATATAGAATTAGAACACAACAAAAATTCACTAAATCGCCGAGATTATACAGTCTCGACTTCTATATTAGGTATATATAATAGTATATATTTACTGATAATTATTCCGTTCTCTTCTTAAACTCAAAATTCAGGATAAATTTTAATGATCGCTGTGAATATCTAAGCAGACTTACTACAAATCTATTATATTCACTGAACTCTTTGAATTAAACCATGTCCTGAATAATTACAATAATATAAAAGAACTAATATCACACATGTTTTACCGTTTCCTGTTTTACACTATTTTATGCCTGCTTAGCTTCAATACTGGTGCTGATAATATCGATCTGCCAAATATCGGCGATAATGCTGGTAATATATCTCCTCTCGAAGAATACCAAACCGGGGAAGCGGTCATTCGAAATATACGCCGGGCTGGGGGAGTACTGGATGATCCTTTAATCCAGGATTACTTGAATGAGCTTGGCTTTCGTCTAGTTGCCCACTCTGAAACCCAGCAAGCCTTTCACTTTTTCCTTATTAAAGATTCCTCAATTAATGCATTTGCCCTACCCGGTGGCTTTATTGGCATCAATGCAGGATTAATCCTGGCGACGAAGTCTGAAAGTGAACTGGCAGGCGTTATGGCACATGAAATTGCACACATCACTCAACGCCACCATGCCCGTCAATATGAACAAAGCTCCAACAATATTCCGATTATCGCCGCACTGATTGCCGCCATGGTACTGGGCAGCCAGGATAATGATATTGGACAGGCGGCGCTCGCCTCTGTTGCAGCCGGCCAGGCCCAGCAACAAATTAACTTTACCCGGGCAAATGAAAAAGAAGCTGATCGCATGGGTATTAAACTTTTAATTGGTGCTGAATTTGACCCTCATGGTATGGCGGATTTTTTTGACACCATGGATAAACAGTCTCGTTTCTATGGCGATAACATCCCCGAGTTTCTACGCACACATCCGGTTAACCCTGCACGTATTGCTGATGCAAAACACCGCGCCAGCCAATACAAAAACAAGCTTAATAAAACTTCAATTAAATACCATTTATTAAGAACGCGATTATCGGTTCTTGCTAGCAGTGATATCAACAAGATCGAAAAAGAATTCGCCAGTAAATTAAAACTTGGTAATTATCAAAACAAACAAGCCACTCGTTATGGCTATGCCTTAGCCCTGCAATTAAACAAGAAATATACTCAAGCCTTGGAACAAAGCCGAATCTTATTAAAGAAAAATCCAGACCTGATTACTTACAATATTTTAAAAGCCCAAATTGAAACCGATGCCCGTCTTTACCCTCGTGCCATTAAAACATTCAAAAATCTGCTGAATATATATCCCGGTAACAAAACAATTAACCTGTATTATGCTGAAACATTACTTAATGCAAATAAAATTAAGGTAGCGCATAAAATTCTTGAGAACCAGGTAAGCTCAGAAACTAAAAACCCCAAGCTTTACCAGCTACTTGCCCGTACCCAGGCTAAACTTAACAAGCCCGCGTATAGCCACCAGTCTTTGTCTGAGTATTATTATTTACTTGGACAAACACATGACGCGATTAAACAAATCGAGATTGCCTTAAAGATACCAAAAATTGATTTCTATTTAACCAGTCGTCTCGAAGCGCGATTAATTGAATTTAAAAATGAACTGCACCAGCTAAGTGCAAAAAAATAATTTAAAAATCACTTATAAGAATATAAGAAAATAGTTATATAACAATATAAATCATCAAAACTAGCTCATCATGCAACATGCATTATTCTCTATGCAGGATGCACCTATAGACTTATAAATATGTGAGTCTTTAAAGCATTACACCTAAACTCTCATTCAACACTTGCGATATATTTTCACTTCTGCAATGCTAGCGATAAAGCAGCGTGTAACAAATATCTTTTATGCTCTGCCAGCTACATGCTTATTTTTGTGAGCATAAAATAAAAATAAAATCTTATAGAACTTGTACAACGAGGAGGAGATCATGCGGAAAACCGCCAAATTCCTAACTACAGCAAGTGCAGCACTAATGCTTCTAGGTACAGCAGCTTTAACTCCAACTACCGCGATGGCAGTAGATGATGAGTTAGCCGCTGCAGGTAAAAAAGTCGCTGAAAACCGTAAAAAAGGCAATTGCTTTACTTGTCATGATTACACAGGTGCACACCTTGCGGGTAATATGGGGCCACCATTGACTGGCGTTAGCAAACGTTTATCGCGTCAACAAATTTTTAATCAAATTTTTGATGCCACAAAAGCTAACCCAAATACAACTATGCCTCCATTCGGCAAACATGAAGTACTTAGCAAAAAAGAAATTAATGCTATTACTGAATGGGTATTAACCCTTTAATCATTAAACCGAATAAAAAAATTTTGGAGAATCAATAATGCAACGTAGAACATTCATGAAGGGCACACTGGCAGCCAGCGGTGTCGCAGTAGCGGTCAGTGCCGGTCTGTTAAGCCCACGTGCAGTTATGGCCGCATGGCCTAAATCGGCTTTCGAAGCCAAGTCAGTACCTGATGCATTAAGTGGCTTAGGTATCGGCACAACAGCAACCAGTGGCGACATTCAAATCAAAGCCCCGGATATTGCTGAAAACGGTGCAGTGGTACCGGTAACTGTTAAAACCTCAATCGGCGATGTTTCTTCTATCAGTATTTTTGCTGAAAAGAACAACAGCCCATTAACATCTAATTTCAACCTGAAAGGGTCGGCGCAAGGCTTCGTGGCAACACGTATCAAAATGCAAAAAACATCTGCGGTTATCGCGGTGGTTAAAGCAGGCGGTAAAGCATACAGCGCACGTAAAGAAGTCAAAGTTACCATCGGTGGCTGTGGCGGTTAATTCCCGAATCTCAGGAGATATATATTATGGCTAAAAAGACAATCCGCTTACGTGCATCAAACAAAGGTGGCACAGCGACAGTTAAAGCGTTAATCACGCATCCAATGGAAACGGGATTACGTAAAGATAAGAAAACGGGCAAGAAAGTCCCTGCACATTTCATTCAAACCGTGAGCGGTAAGCATAATGGCAAAGACGTCATTATCGCGGAATGGAGCGGTGCAATTTCGAAAAACCCTTACCTTTCATTCCAGTTCAATGGCGCCAACAAAGGCGATACCGTTGAATTAAGCTGGTCTGATAACATGGGTGGTTCGGATTCGGCTTCGACTAAAGTTCGTTAATAAAAATAATTACATTCATCCTTATCATTTAGATGACAGGAGTTTTTAAAATGAAAAAAATCATCACAGCAGCAACGGCTTTACTCATTGGTTTATCACCAAT
>JAOUOK010000158.1 GCA_029880425.1 Gammaproteobacteria bacterium | reverse complement strand
ATTGGTATGGGTATGGGTATCAAGTTCTAAGTTTGACTTAAAACTAAAATATCAAGAAAAGGGATACTTCGGTATCCCTTTTTTTATGCCTGTCATTTAATTGTCGCAGCACTTAATGAACCACTACGCGGATTGTCCGTGTGACCAACGCATTGTGTTCAGGGAATGCCGAAATAATCACTAAGGGATAAATCGACGCTACCCTAAGCTGCCGCATGTTTGGCTAGCAAGAGAAAAAAGTAACTAAAGTCATCTTATGTTGAATGTCACTTTCTCTAGAAGAGTGCTTTGTCATAAAAGACATGTATTGCAATGACAGATTAATAAAACAATATGACTCCAGTATTTTTATTCGGTATCTTTAGAGCATGTCGCTATGGGTTCTATTTTTTTCAGCATTTATTTCTTCCACACTTTTCCCGGGGGGATCAGAAGCGGTCCTGGCTTACCTGACATCTGAAGCGATATATCCCCTTTATTTATTAATCTTTGTTGCAACACTGGGTAATACCCTGGGTGCGATGACCTCCTGGGGAATTGGACGTGTAATTTCAATAAAGTATTCATATGAGAAATTATCAAAAGAATCACAACAAAAAGCGGTTGAACGCTTACAGAAGTACGGCAGCCCGGTTTTATTGCTCTCCTGGCTCCCCGTTATTGGCGACCCTTTATGTGTCGCAGCGGGTTGGTTACGAATTCACTGGTTACAGAGTTTGATATTTATTACGGTGGGTAAGTTATTACGTTATGTCGTGGTGATATATTTAGTAGGATATTTATAAGTTTACTTTGTTTATACCGTTGTCTCCGCCAGGCTTGAGCTAACCTGCTACTACCTAATTATCTTTATTCAATGCTAAAATGCGGCTTTAATTCCAGATAAATAGTCCTATTTCATGAGCGACACTCACAGTAAGCCTTTATCATCGAATTCAACTTATTCAACTAAGCGAATTCGCGAAATCCCGTATAATTACACCTCGTTTTCAGACCGTGAGATCGTTATTCGCTTCCTGGGTGAGTCGGCCTGGGATATCCTACAGTCGCTGCGCCAGGAGCGGGTCACAGGCCGTTCAGCGCGGATGTTGTTCGAGGTGCTCGGTGATATCTGGGTGGTGAATCGTAATCCTTTTATCCAGGATGACTTACTGGAAAATACTAAACGCCGTAACATGCTTATAAAAGCGTTACACCACCGTTTAGATCAAATTGAAGCACGGGCTAACAGCACAGATTCACCGAATACAACTAATAAACAAGCACTGGAACTGGCGGCATTAACCCGTGATGCCATCGATCGCTTTGAACGCTGGTTCCCGGAGCAGCTTCAATTAAGAAAACAAACCTTTAAGCGTCTTAAAAAAGTCACGCGTAGCGACAATATCTGTTTTGATGGTTTAGCCCGTGTCTCGCATGTGACGGATGCATCAGACTGGCGGGTTGAATACCCTGTTGTCGTGATTAACCCTGATTCAGAGCGGGAAATACATGACATCGTGGTCGCCTGTCGCGAGCTGGGCCTGGCGATTATTCCCCGTGGTGGTGGCACTGGGTATACCGGTGGCGCGGTACCGTTAACACAAAACTGCGCCGTGATTAATACTGAAAAGCTTGATGCCTTGGGTGAAGTTGTTTTAAGAGAAATCCCGGGTGTTGAAAGACCAGTACCGACCATTCACTGTGAAGTGGGTGTCGTCACGCGACGTGTCTCTGACAAGGCTGAAGCATCGGGTTATGTTTTTGCGGTTGATCCCACCTCGCAAGATGCCTCGTGTATCGGCGGTAATATCGCCATGAACGCGGGGGGTAAAAAAGCCGTGTTGTGGGGCACCACGCTGGATAACCTTGTTTCCTGGCGCATGGTGATGCCGGATAACTCGTGGCTAGAAGTTGAACGTTTAAATCATAACCTCGGTAAGATCCACGATGTAAAGCTCGCAGAGTTTAAACTTACGCGCTTTGATAGCAATGGCGTGACACCCTTAAGTGATCAGGCCGAGCCGGAAATTTTAAAAATTCCGGGTGAACAATTACGTAAACTGGGTTTAGGTAAAGACGTTACCAATAAATTCCTCGGTGGCTTACCGGGTATTCAAAAAGAAGGTTGTGACGGCATTATTACCTCGGCCGTATTTACCTTGCATGTCATGCCTAAATACATCCGTACAGTGTGTCTCGAGTTCTTTGCCGCGGATTTACATAAAGCGGTGCCTGCCATTACCGAAACAAAAGACTATATCGATAACCTGCCCGGTGTGCAGCTTGCCGGTATGGAACATCTTGATGAGCGTTACGTTAAAGCAGTTGATTACACCACCAAGGCAGCGCGTCGCGATTTACCTAAAATGGTGTTGTTAGTTGATATTGCCGGCGATGAAGAAAATTTAGTTGCCGCGGCCGCTTCAGAAGTGATTCGTTTAGCGAATGCCCGCGAGGCGGAAGGGTTTGTCGCCGTCAGTAATGAAGCAAGAAAACAATTCTGGTCAGACCGGGCACGCACAGCAGCCATTGCTGCACACACCAATGCTTTTAAAATTAATGAAGATGTTGTTATTCCCTTGCCGCGTTTATCTGAATATAACGATGGAATTGAACGTCTCAATATCGAGCTTTCAACACGAAACAAGCTTGCGATGATCGAAGAGGTGCAGGCTTACCTGAAAACCGATATGCCTGAATTACATACTATTGTTGCCGGCCAGGTTCCTGAATACAAAGAAAGTGATGAACGTATCGAGATCATCGAGGCAAAGAAAAAAGCGGCCTTATCACACCTTGAGCAAACCTATGATTGCTGGAAAATTATACTCGATAATATTGATGATAAGGCGCAATCGCATCTTGAGTTACTTAATGCCGAAACACAGGACAAGGTGAAGAATGACGATACATTATTTACCTTATTACAGCGACGTGAGCTACGTATTTCTTACCAGCAGTATATTGAAAAACCGTTAAAGGAAATATTTGCCGGACACGACCTGGAAGGTGTACGGAACAAGTTAGATAAAATTCATAAAACTATTCGTTCAAGCAGGTTATTTGTTGCCACGCATATGCATGCAGGTGACGGTAACGTGCATACCAATATCCCGGTGAACTCAAATGATTACGCCATGATGCATGAAGCCGATAAGGTGGTTGAGCGCATTATGCAGCTGGCTGAAAGTTTAGGTGGTGTAATTTCCGGTGAGCATGGTATTGGGATTACAAAGATGCAATTCCTGTCTGATGAAATTAAGCAGGAATTTTCAAAATATAAAGACAGTGTCGATCCAGATAAAGTATTTAACCCGGGTAAGCTGGTTTTAAATACCGGGTTAGAAAATGCCTATACCCCGTCACTGCGTTTAGTTGAACAGGAAGCCTTAATTCTTGAAGCCAGTGAACTTGGTGAATTGAATAACATGGTTAAGGATTGTTTACGCTGTGGTAAATGTAAACCGGAATGTAATACCCATATTCCCCGCGCTAATATGTTGTATTCACCACGTAATAAAATCCTCGCCTCGGGATTAATTATCGAAGCTTTCCTCTACGAAGAGCAAACCCGTCGTGGTGTTTCTTTACGCCACTTTGAAGAAATGAATGACGTCGCCGATCACTGTACAGTTTGCCATAAGTGTTTAACGCCTTGCCCGGTGAATATTGATTTTGGTGATGTTTCGATCACCATGCGTACGATCCTTAAAAATAAGGGTGAAAAGCACTTTAACCTGGGTAGCTGGTTATCGATGCAATTCCTCAATGTTACCGACCCACGTACGATTAAATTCATGCGTAAGGCAATGATTGAATGGGGTTATCGTGCTCAACGTTTTGTTTCAGCATGGGCAAGACGATTGCAAATAGTAAAATCACAACAACCGAAAGCTACCACGGGCATAACACGGACCAGCCAGCAAGTTGTTCATTTTATGCGTAAGCCCATGCCGGCAAAGATACCAAAACAAACCACGCGTGCCTTACTGAATATTGAGGATGATAAGGTGATCCCGATTATTCGTGATGCAGCTAAAGTTACTGATGATAGCGAAACGGTATTTTATTTCCCCGGTTGTGGCTCGGAACGTTTATTTAGTGATGTAGGGCTGGCGACCATCGCCATGTTATATGAAACCGGTGTACAAACTGTTTTACCTCCGGGGTATTTATGTTGTGGTTACCCTCAACGTGCAGGTGGTGATGCTGAAAAAGGTCTGGCTATTTCGGTAGATAACCAGGTTCTGTTTCACCGGGTAGCAAATACTTTAAACTACATGGATATAAAAACAGTGATAGTTTCCTGTGGTACTTGTATGGATCAGTTGTTGCAATACCAGTTTGATAAAATTTTCCCCGGCTGTCGTTTACTGGATATTCATGAGTATTTAATGGAAAAAGGTATCCAGACTCCTGCCAATGATGATGTGAAGTACATGTATCATGATCCTTGTCATACACCAATGAAGAAACATAATCCTATTCGGGTCTCTGAAACACTACTGGGTCAGGATGTGTTACTGGCAAATCGCTGTTGTGGTGAAGCGGGAACTTTATCAGTCAGTCGCCCCGATATATCTACGCAAATTCGTTTTCGTAAACAGGAAGAGTTACAAAAAGGCGTCAGCCAGTTAACCGGTGAGTTAAAAGTTAAAGATAATAAGGTGAAACTCTTAACTTCGTGCCCGGCTTGTCAGCAAGGTTTATCACGCTATGAAAATGATACCGGGTTACAAACAGAATATATTGTGATTGAACTCGCTAATCGTATTCTTGGCAATAAATGGGAAAAAGACTTCATTGAGAATGTAAAAAAAGGCGGGATAGAAAGAGTACTGCTATAAAAAAAGCCCCTTACAAAGGGGCTTTTTTTGTAGAGTAAAAAGTTTTATTTAATTTCTTTAACTCCGTCAGGTGTACCAAGCAATAATACATCGGCAGGTCTAATGGCGAATAAACCATTTGTTACGACACCGGTAATATTATTTAATATTTGCTCCATCTTGGTGGGTTCCATAATCTCAAGGTTATGAACATCCAGGATGATATTGCCGTTATCTGTTGTAAAACCTTCGCGTAATACCGGCTCACCGCCAATTTTTTTAATAATTTCGCGTGCGACAAGGCTACGTGCCATTGGTATAACTTCAATCGGTAACGGGAATTTACCCATTACATCAACCAGCTTGCTTTCATCGGCGATACAGACGAATTTATCACTGGCAGCAGCGACAATTTTTTCACGGGTTAAGGCACCGCCGCCACCTTTGATCAGGTGAAGGTATTTGTTTGATTCATCAGCACCATCTACATAAACTGAAATTTCAGAAACGGAGTTAAGGTCAAACACTTCTATACCATGACCTTTAAGGCGTTCAGCACTGGCTTCAGAACTTGCAACGGTGCCTTCAATTTTATGCTTGATTGTGGCTAATTCATCAATGAAGAAGTTAGCTGTTGAACCTGTACCCACACCAACAATGGTACCGGCTT
>JAOUOK010000156.1 GCA_029880425.1 Gammaproteobacteria bacterium | reverse complement strand
TTTTATCATTGTTCTTTGCAGTAACAGTGATGCTAAGTTCAACTTCATAAACATTGTTATCAATAACCTGGCCTTGTGAATTAAGGTCCATATTTATTTCAGGTTTCCATTCTTCGGTAAATACAGATGGTGCAGCAGGTGATTCAAATGAAACATCTTTTAAGTAAATTTTTTCAATAGAAAAATGTGCTTCATTGTTTCCGCTTGTTTGTTCCTGAGAAGATTCGTTATTATCAGACATGATATTTCCAGTTATAAAATTTTGCTTTAAAAATAAGTTAAGAATTAACCGCTGTTTTGATTAACCCAGTTAACAAGATTTTGTAAATCCATTGCTCCCGCTGTACGTGCGATTTCTTTTCCATGTTTGAATATTGCGAGAGTAGGAATACTACGAATTTGAAATTGTGCAGCAAGTTGTTGTTCAGTTTCGGTATTCACTTTAGCCACGCGAATAGCGGGTTGCAGTTGTTGTGCAGCCTGGGCAAATACCGGAGCCATCATTTTACAGGGACCACACCAGGGTGCCCAAAAGTCTACAAGTACAGGTATGTCGTTACGTGAGACATGCTTGCTGAAGTTAGCCGTATTAAGTTCGATGACTTCACCGCTAAATAAGGCGCTTTTACATTTACCACACTTACCTGCCGCTGTAAGTTTTTCTGCCGGCAGCCTGTTAATACTGTCACAGGAAGGACAAACAATGTGGATATTTTCGCTCATAGAAGAATTACAATTCTTGTTTACAGGCCGAGGCGTGAATCCAGTGTACCTTCGGCTTCAAGTTCAAATAAATCATCACAGCCACCAACGTGATAATCATCAATAAAAATTTGTGGTACTGAAGTACGCTTGCTACGTTCAACCATTTCTGCCTGGCGTTCGGGCTGTTGATCAATTCTGATATCTTCATATTCAACATTTTTACTATCAAGTAATTTTTTAGCACGAATACAGTATGGACAAAACGGAGTACAAAAAACTTCAACTTTAGGCATAGCAATTAATCTCTGTAAATTTTATTAAATAATGCGGTAAATACTATTTTTTAATTAATGGCAGGTTGGCATTTTGCCAGGCCATTACACCGCCACGTAAATTAAAAACGTTTTCAAAACCATTTTTTCTTAAATTTGCACAGGCATGGGATGAACGATGACCCGAACGACAAGCTACGATCACTTTTTTGCTTTTATGTTTTTCAATTTCACTTATACGATTTTTTAAATTAGTCAGTGGAATGTGCACAGAATTTAGAATATGACCCTGGCTGTATTCATTCATTTCACGTACATCGAGTACAAGCGCATCATCATGATTAATCATTTGCGTGCTTTCTATGGGTGATATAGAAGTATATCCACGTAATTTTTCAGCAAATAAGCTGTTCAGCAACATGAATGAAACAATAATAATAGAAAGAACAAGAATGGTGTTATTGCTGGTAAATGTAATTAGTTGATCCATAATAAATATATCTGTAGGTGTGTTCGCTGTTTAGAGAATGAGACAGCTATATAATTAAAAACCCGTGGTCATTAATGCTGCCACGGGTAATCAGTTTAAAAATAAAGCTAGTAAAGCTTATGAGCAAGAAGCTTAGTTTTTACCTATTTTGTTTAAGATGATTTCAGGTAAACAAAAATTAGTGAAACCACTTTGGAATAAGTTAAAACCAGCAAATGCTGTTAGCCATAACCAGTTTACATTTTGGAATATCGGGCTTGCTTCAACGCCGAGACCTAAAGAGAGTAAAACAACAAAACCGGCCATAATACGAATTTTACGAGTAGTAGACATAAAAATACCTTCATTGTGAATTAAATACTGAGAATGCCCATTAGCCTATGGGCATTTTTTGAAATTTAAAGTTCAGCTGAGCAAAAAACTTCCCTCATCATATCAATGAGTGCCAGGGTTCTTGAATCACCAACTTTGTAGTATACGCGATTGGCATCTTTGCGGGAAAACAAGATACCTTTGTCACGTAATATCGCTAAATGTTGCGATATATTGCTTTGTGAAGTCCCAACATGCTCAACAATATCCTGAACACTAATTTCCTGGTCTCCCAGGGTGCATAAGATTTTTAATCGCAAAGGGTGAGACATGGCTTTGAGCGAGCGAGAAGCACGTTCAATGTCTTCATCCTGTGTCATTAATGGTGGAAGTGGTGTGTCTGTCATAGCTAGTCCATCCATTTCTGGAATCCCCAAAATTTTATGAATAATTTACTGTTTATAATTGGCTATTTACTATAATTTTTAACAAATTATAGTCTGCTCTTTATTAATAAAACATTATACAATTATCAGCCATTTGAGAAGGCTTAATTAATATTTTATTGAATTCTTCTATTCATGCTACAAAATCGGTATCCTACTGCCATTTGAATATCTTAAAGAGTATAATTTAGAGTAAGTCTAAATTAGAGTTAGCGGAAAAAGTAAATAAATAGCTATGTCATTGAATTTAAAACCAATTGTTTTAGTCATATTGGATGGTTTCGGCCATTCTGATGATATTGAAGGTAATGCGATTGCCGCAGCCCATAAACCCACCTGGGAAAAGTTATGGAATGAGCGTCCTCATACCTTTATTAAGGGCTCGGGTGCTGAAGTAGGTCTCCCTGCAGAGCAAATGGGTAACTCTGAAGTGGGTCATTTAAACCTCGGCGCAGGACGCGTGGTTTACCAGGAATATACGCGCGTAAGCCGTTCAATTAAAACTGGCTCATTTTTTAGTAATGACACGCTGGTTGAATCAGTCGATATTGCGAAGAAAAATAACAAGGCTGTGCATATTCTAGGACTTTTATCACCCGGTGGCGTGCACAGTCATGAAGAACATATTCACGCGATGTGTCAGCTCGCGGTGGAAAAAGGTGTTGAAAAGGTTTACTTGCATGCTTTTCTTGATGGCCGTGATACTGCGCCAAAAAGTGCAGCGGAATCTATCCACCTTATGCAAGAAAAATTTGATGAGTTAGGTCATGGTCAGTTTGCTTCGATCATTGGCCGTTATTACGCCATGGACAGGGATCATCGCTGGCCACGTATTCAAAGTGCCTATGAGCTGATTACTGATGGGAAGGGTGAATTCCAGGCTGAATCTGCCATGGCAGGACTTGAAAGTGCCTACGAACGTGATGAAACCGATGAGTTCGTTAAAGCCACTGCGATTGTGAAAGAGGGTGGTTCACCCATCAGGGTAGAAGATGGCGATGTAATGATTTTCATGAATTACCGTTCTGATCGTGCCCGTCAAATTACGCGTCCCTTTATTGAAGAAGATTTTAATGACTTTGAGCGTATTCGTAGGCCGAAGTTAGGCTGCTTTACCAGCCTGACCGAGTACCATTCCGAATATGATATCCCGGTTGCCTATCCGGCAGAACGTTTAACCAATGTGTTTGGTGATTACATATCACAATTGGGAATGCACCAACTGCGCATTGCGGAAACAGAAAAATATGCGCATGTGACGTTTTTCTTCAATGGAGGACGTGAAGAACCGTTTGAATTTGAAGATCGCATATTAGTACCTTCACCAAATGTTGCTACATACGATCAACAACCCGAAATGAATGCCATTAAGCTTACCGATCACATGGTGGAATCCATTGAAAGCGGTAAATACGATGTCATTATTTGTAACTATGCTAACCCGGATATGGTTGGCCATAGTGGTAATTTTAATGCCGCGGTAAAAGCCATTGAAACTATAGATGATTGTTTAGCGCGTTTAATTGTTTCTATTGATAAAGCTGGTGGTGAAATGCTGATTACTGCAGATCACGGTAATGCTGAAAAGATGTTTGATAATGAAACCGGTCAACCTCATACCGCACATACCAGTAACCCGGTTCCTTTTATTTACTATGGGCGTGAAGCTAAAATGGAAGCCAGTGGTGCTTTATCTGATGTTGCGCCAACCATGCTTTATCTGATGGGGATTGAACAACCTTCTGAAATGCGGGGACGTTCTTTGATTGGCCCTATTGAAGACGAAAAACAACCGAGCTTGATTTAATGACAGAGACCTCTGAACGACGATATTCAGTTCGAATAAAATCATTCAGAGGTCTCTTCTACCTTCTTACTTTTCTTACTCTACTTTCTCTTTCACCTGCTATCTATGCAGATTTCAAAGATAAAACCGAACCAGGTTTAGGTTTTAATCAGCGCCAGCAAAAAAAACAGGAGCTTGAAAAGTTGCGCCAGCGTATGCATGCACTACGCAAAAATATTGAAGCAAAACAACAAGAGAAAGACTCTGCAACTAAAGCATTAAAAGATATCGAAGTACGGATAGGTGAACGTGCTTATATCTTAAAAAAAATAAACCGCCATTTAAGTAAACAACAACGTGAATTAAAAAAATTAAAAAAACAGCAGCAAAAAACCACGAACAAGCTGGCCAGTCAGCGTGAAATTTTAAGTCAACAAATTAGCGCCGCATACATGATTGGAAAACAGGAATATCTCAAGTTACTTTTAAACCAGGAAAACCCAGCAGCGATTGGACGTACCCTGACCTATTATGATTATTTTCATAAAGCACGTAGTCACCATATTGATGAAGCAATGCAGACGATTAGAAAACTTGAGGATTTAACACAGCAAGTTAAAGTAAAAACAAAAGAGTTAAAAATCTCCCGCCGGCAACAACAGGCAGAGAAACAAAAACTAGAAGATGATTTTATTGATCGCAGTGTTGTTATCAAAAAAATGGAACAGGAAATTGCTCAGCAAGGCAGCCGCTTAAAAAAACTCACGGCGGATGAAAAGGTTCTGCAACAATTATTGCAGGAAATTCAGAATATTATGCCTTCTATGTTAACCGAGATTGATAAACGCGAAAGCTTTGCCAAACGACGAGGTCGATTGAAGTGGCCAGTGAAAGGAACAGTGAAACGATTATTTGGTAAGTCGCGTAAAGCTGCGAATTTAAAATGGAACGGGGTTGTCATCCCAACCAAAGAAGGCGAAGAGGTCAAGGCTATTTCTCATGGCCGGGTAGCGTATGCCGACTGGTTGCGGGGTTATGGTATGTTGCTGATTATTGATCATGGTGATGGCTACATGACCTTGTATGGTTACAACCAGGCACTATATAAAGAAACAGGTGACTGGGTTGATGAAGGCGAAGTGATTGCGACAGTCGGCCGAAGTGGTGGGCAATCTCAAAGTGCGCTGTATTTTGAAGTGCGAGTTAAAGGGCAGCCAAGTAACCCTGTAAAGTGGTGTCGTAGTTGATATTTTACTATGGAGGGAAGGTGAGACTTTAAGTCGAAAGCCTGATCTAACCTCTTTGTGACCCTGTGACCTCTGTGGTTTAATTTTTGATTCATAGACAAAAAATCTTTCCAGCAATGAGTTTTTAGTGAAAAAATCATATTTTTGAAAAGATTATGTAAAAATTGCCGGGTAAGTTCCTGATTTTTCTTTAAAATCAACAAGGTATTGTGATACTTTGGCAAAAAGCATTAGAAATGATGCGAAC
>JAOUOK010000155.1 GCA_029880425.1 Gammaproteobacteria bacterium | reverse complement strand
TTGGCTATAACCGTGTCCATGGTTACTACATTGAAATCAGCCGGCTTCATTCTGATGTTGTGCCTGAGCATTACCAACGCCGGCAAACCTTAAAAGCGGCTGAACGTTTTATTACCCCAGAACTTAAAGCGCTTGAAGATAAAGTCTTGAGTGCCAATGAGCGCGCGCTGGCACGTGAAAAAAGTTTATACAATGGCTTGCTTGATCAACTCAACCTGTCACTCAATGTTTTACAGGATTGTTCACGCGCATTATCTGAACTCGATGTACTGCATAACCTTGCTGAGCGCGCCGATCTACATCATTACGTGCGTCCTAAACTGGTCAATAAATGTGGTATTAACATTATCAATGGTCGCCATAGCGTAATCGAACAGGTACAGGATAGCCCCTTTACCCCTAATGATATTTCGCTATCTTCAGAACAGCATTTGCACCTGATTACTGGCCCCAATATGGGGGGTAAATCCACCTATATGCGCCAAACCGCGCTGATAGTATTAATGGCACACATCGGTTGTTTTGTTCCTGCCGACAGTGCCGAAATTGGCAATATCGATCGCATCTTTACCCGTATTGGTGCATCCGATGATCTTGCCAGTGGGCGTTCTACCTTTATGGTTGAGATGACCGAAACGGCGAATATCCTGCACAACGCCACGGCAAATTCCCTGGTACTGATGGATGAAATTGGACGGGGCACCAGTACCTATGATGGTTTATCGCTGGCCTGGGCCTGCGCTGAACATTTAGCGTTAAAAGTAAAAGCGCTTACCTTGTTTGCCACGCATTATTTTGAACTGACCACCCTGGCCGATGAGCTGGTGGGCTGTATTAATGTACACCTTGATGCCGTTGAACATAATGATAGCCTGGTATTTTTGCACAAAGTTAAACCTGGTACCGTTAACCGTAGTTACGGTTTACAGGTTGCTACCTTAGCCGGTGTACCGCGCCAGGTTGTGAATCGGGCAAAAGACAAGCTGCAACAACTCGAACTTGAACAACACAACCAGGCCATGCAGCCCGTTAACACAAGAATCGTAGTGACCGAAAAAAATGAAAGTGAAATGGAAAAAATCCTCGCACAATGCGAGCCTGATGAACTTTCTCCCCGCGAAGCACTGGATCTGATTTATCAGCTTAAAAAACTATTCTGAGTCGAATTTGATTGTTTTTTGCTTTATCATATCGGCTGCTAACCCACTGATAACATTATTAGAAAGAATATATTAGTAATACCCAGGAGCCAGAAAATGACTTACGTAGTAACCGACAACTGTATTAAATGCCTGTACACAGACTGTGTTGAAGTCTGCCCTGTCGACTGCTTCCATATTGGCCCTAACTTTATGGTTATCGATCCTGATGAATGCATTGATTGCACCTTATGTGAGCCTGAGTGTCCAGCCGAAGCCATATTTGCTGAAGATGAATTACCCGAAGGCACGGAAAACTTTATTGCACTTAATGAAGAACTTTCACGTGAATGGCCGGTTATTACCGAACAGGTAGATCCACTCCCTGATGCCGCTGAGTGGGATGGTGTACCTGATAAGTTACAATACCTTGAACGATAAATCACTCACTGCTCACTTTCATTATTAATGGTGCGAGATAATATCAATCTCATCCCTTACGCTGATGATCCTCTTGCCGTACTGGCACAACATTTAATTGCAGATTACTCAGAACTTTTGCCTGATTTAACCCAGGCAGTCGTTCTTATGCCTGAAGCCCACGCGGCCCAACATCTACGTCGCCTTCTTTTACAACAGGCTGAACAATCCGGCCAACAGGCAATACTTTGTCCACAAATAATCAGCTTACGTGATTGGGCAAAACGTCAGTTTAATAAATACCATAAAGAACCGCGTAGCATATGTGGTCAACACCAGCGCGAACTTATCTTGTTTGATGCGCTTAGCCAGCATCGCTCTTTACTCGGCAGTGGTAGCCCCTGGCATTTGACTGATGATCTACTCAAACTCTTTGATCAACTCACATTAAACCAGAAAACGTTACCGACGAGTTATGCTGACTTTGAAAAAGAAATCGCAACTGCTTATGGGATTTCAGCCGATGAGTTTCCTGCTCTCGGTCACGAAGCTAACCTGGTATATACATTGTGGAATGCCTGGCATACACAACTTAATGCAGAAAAGGTTTATGACAGTGAAACTGCCTACCTGCTAGGGCTGAATGCTGACATTGAAAATAACACGAATAAATTATATATCGCAGGCTATCACCAGTTTTCCGTTGCTGAACAAAACTGGTTAAAGCAACTTATCAATAAACAACGTTGCCAGTTATACCTGCATGGCCAACAACGAGACAATATTAATCCTCAACAGGAACTAACTGAGTATCACCCGGATACGCCCATAACAAATTTATTAGATGTTTTTAATATTGAAACAAATAACGAAATCAATAATAACTACACCCGTTTTATAAATAATTGTTATCAACATGAGCATCACCCTTTCCTTCAACGTACAGCAGCAATAGCGTCTATTCCCAGTGAAGACATCTGTAGTCAACTTAAACTTTTATTTTGCAGTGCACATGAAGAGCAAGCTCATGCCGTTGAGTTACAGGTAAGACGCTGGATACTAGATGGCAAAAATAATATTGGTATTGTTACCGAGAACAGGCGTCTGGCACGCCGGGTCCGTGCCTTACTTGAACGGGCAGACGTTCCGCTTCTCGACCTGGCTGGTTGGGCATTATCAACCACGCGTGCCGGCGCGGTATTAGAACGCTGGCTCGAGTGTATCGAAGAAGATTTTTCGCATTTACCTTTACTTGATTTATTAAAGTCGCCCTTTATTTTTAATGAGCTGGATCCCCGGCAGGTCAAGCATGCGACATACCGGCTGGAACATGACATTATTCGACATGAAAATGTTGCGCGTACCCTGCATAGATATAAAAAAACCATTGAACTACGTGCAGATAAACTTCAATGGTCATCGGATATAAGTGCTTTACTTTTAAATATTTTAAAAACCTTTGAATCTGCAAATGAAATATTAAAGCCGTTATTAAAAGGCAAGCATAACGCTGATGAGTATATTGATGCTTTAAGCACAAGCCTTGAAATTCTTGGTATGAGCCCGCTATTTAAAGAAGATGCTGCGGGGATACGTGTTATTGAAATGTTAGACACGTTGAAACACAGTGCAACACAATACTCGTTAAAATTTAGCTGGGCAGATTTTCGTACCTGGCTGGGTCGCAACCTCGAGCAATTTGTCTTCAGCCCGGAGAAAAACCCGGGCCCGGTAACCTTGATGGGTCTGGCCCAGAGCCGCCTACAAAAATTTGATGCCTTAATTATTGCCAGTGCAGAACATGAGCACCTGCCGGGTAAAACAAATCTCACCCCGTTTTTTAATAACGCGGTAAGAATGCAACTAAATTTAACCACCACACATGAAATACTGACTGAAAGGTTTCATCATTTCCGTCGCTTGCTCGAGTCAGCCCCGGAAATTTTAATCACTGCGAATAACGAAGAAAACGGTGAAGAAGTTCCTCTCAGCCCCTGGCTGGAAATCATTCAGCGCTTCTACCAGCAAACCTATTCTTCATCACTCGAAGACACGGAGTTAAAAACACTGGTTAATAACCCCGCTACTTTTGTTATCCGTAGCACAGATCATTCTTTACCTGGGAAAACAACACAAGCCAGGACTATCCTACCAAAAAAATTAATTCCTAAAAGCTATTCACCAAGTAGCTACCAGAAGCTGATGGATTGTCCTTACCAGTTCTTTGCTGCGCATGCATTAAACTTAGCGGTTAGTGAAGAAGTACAGGAAGCATTATCAAAAAGTGATTACGGCGAACGGGTACATAAATGCCTGGAAGCATTTCACCATGACGTAAATTATCTTCCCGGCCCGTTTAAAAACGTTGTCACTGAAAAGAATCGCGATGCAGCAATCAGTATATTAGAAGAAATATCACAACAGGTCTTTTCTCGTGATCTGGATGACAGTTTTGAACACAGTGGCTGGCTCAGCCAATGGTTAAAATTAATTCCCGGCTATATTGACTGGCAAATAAAAAATGCCGAGCAATGGAAATTCAATAGAGCAGAACTAAAAAGTAAAATTTCATGGGGAGATAATATTGAACTCGGCGGCAGGCTGGACCGGTTGGATCTGAATGAATCTGGTTTAAGTGTTATTGACTATAAGACGGGTATACCTGCCAGCCAGTCTGATATAGAACACGGCGAAGCAGTACAACTGCCTTTTTACGCCCTGCTGGCAGAAACTGAATTAAATAAACCGGTTAACCGTGTAAGTTATCTTGTACTCAACAAAGGAGTTAAATATGGAGCACAACTATCTGGTGAAGCGCTCGACAGTATCAGTCAGCAAATAGGCGATAGACTTGCAGCAATTATTAAAGAAATGGAAGCTGAAAAAGTGCTCACGGCATGGGGAGATGATAAGGCTTGTCGTTATTGCAATATGAGCCGGCTCTGTCGAGAACAAGCATGGAAAAATTAACTACAAACACCAAGATTTAATCTGTGAATTTCAAATAAAAAAATAGGCGACCAAAAACTGGTCGCCATTGATAGGTCCTTTCAGGCTTATCCCGCCTGTAACTATACGGGCAGATCCGTTTAATATTTTGAGCATCCGTACATCTGCAAGCCACTCCATTATATTGCTTCCATTAGGCGCTCCAGCCTGATTCACATCTCCTTGTGATGTATCCTGTAAATATTTGGGGTAGCTCTAGACTAACAGCTATAAAATACAGGACAAGAAGTCATTTCTGAAACATGACTTACTTCACATAAAGTTTCGCATAATTTCGAGCGTAAAAGAGTTGTTCAAATTTCAATCATACAAAAACCAACGATTCACTGACATCAAAATAGACAATCTGGCACAATATGTCTCTTGATATAACTAATAAGTCACTACAGGTATTAAATGACATCACCCGAACTACTTACAGGCCATACTACGGTTAAGGCTTCTGCAGGAAGTGGCAAAACATACCTGTTAATTAGTCGGATTGTTCGCCTCTTATTAACCGGTGCAAAAGCAGGGAATATTCTTGCCATTACCTTCACCCGTAAAGCTGCAAATGAAATGCAAACGCGTTTACTTGAACGACTTTTTGAACTGGCCACTTGTGATGAAAATAAATTAAAGCAAATATTAACCGAACTACAACTGCAAGGTAGCCCGGAATTAATGACTCGTTGCCGTGGTTTATATGAACAGATCCTGCGTACCGACGCACCGGTAAAAACTTCAACTTTTCATGCATTTTGCCAGGAACTGTTACGACGCTTCCCTATGGAAGCCGATGTCGCTCCCGGTTTTGATTTACTCGATAAAACCACCCTGCTATATAATGAAGCCTGGGATGCACTTATGGCAAATGCCCAGAAAAATAGTGAGAGTAAACTTGCCGAATCATTACAAATGTTATTTAACGAACTTGGTTTATATAACACTAAACAGGCGCTAACAAATTTTTTAGAAC
>JAOUOK010000154.1 GCA_029880425.1 Gammaproteobacteria bacterium | reverse complement strand
TTCAACGAATTGAATCCGTTCAGGTGAAAAAATCTGACGTAATTATAAAGCAAGGTGATAAAGGTGATTATTATTACATTATTAAAACTGGTAGCTGTCGCGTAATGCAAAACTCTGAAGAAACGGGACATAAAGACTTAAATATTGCTAATCTTGAAGCCGGGAAAGGATTTGGAGAAGATGCCTTAATTTCAGAGGTGCCACGAAACGCAACAATAATTATGAACACAGATGGTATATTAATGCGTTTAGGAAAAGATGATTTTATAGCGCTTTTAAAAGAACCTGTTCTTAAAACAGTTAACTATAATGAAGCTGAAGATATGGTAGGTGATGGTGCAACATGGCTAGATGTTAGATTGCTTAGTGAATACCAGAATAAAAAAATTCCTGGCAGTATAAACATCCCTCTATACTTGCTGCGTTTAAATGCAAATAAACTTGAAAAGAATAAAAAATACATTGTTTATTGTGATACGGGTAGTAGAAGTGCATCAGCGACGTATATCCTTAATGAACGTGGTTATGATGCCTATATGCTGGAAGGTGGACTAAATTCATCTGCTAACCAGGATAATGAAAATGCAGCCTGATATTTTTATCAGGCAATGTTTCCAAATAATTTTAAGTAATTTTTTGTTGTAAGAGCTGCAACCTCTTCTAAAGAGACATCGCGTAGTTCAGAAATTTTTTCAGCTACCTGGACGACGTAAGCCGGCTGGTTGCTTTTACCCCGGAATGGAACCGGCGCAAGGTAAGGAGAATCTGTTTCCACCAGCATTTTGTCTCCAGGGACATTCTTAGCTACTTGCTGTAATGCCTTTGCACTGTTAAAGGTGACGATACCTGAGAATGAAATAACAAAATTAAGATCAAGAGCTTTTTGAGCAACTTCCCAGTCTTCAACAAAACAATGCATTACTCCACCGATTTCATCAGCTTTTTCTTCTTTTAGAATTCTCAGGGTATCATCGGTGGCATCGCGCATATGAATAATTAAAGGTTTGTTTGTTTCTCTTGCCGCAGTAATATGTCTACGAAACCGTTCCTGTTGCCATGTTAAGTCACCTTCGCTACGAAAATAATCAAGTCCTGTTTCACCTATCGCAACAATATCAGGGTCATCGGCCATGGTAATTAATTCATCGATAGTTGGATCATGACCTTCTGTTTCGTTAGGATGAACTCCGACAGATGCGGAAACAAAATCATATGTCTTTGCTGTATCAATCACCGCTTTAAAATTTTCCATATTTATCGCAACACATAACATATGCCCTACCCCGACTTCATTTGCATAGTTAAGTGCATTAGATAATTGATTATCATATGGAGCAAGGTCCAGCCTGTCGAGATGGCAGTGGGAATCAATTAAAAACATATTTAGTTCAAGTCCTATAAATAAAAGTCGGGCTATTAAGCCCGACCCTGAGAAATTAAAATTTAAAAATTGTTTACATAGTATGAGTTTGACGATCTGATTTTAATGCACCTGCGAGGTAGGTTTCAATCTTGGTGCGCGCAGCACCACCATCCTGATCACTAAACTGTACGCCAATCCCGGCTGCACGGTTACCTTGTGCGCCTTTAGGTGTAACCCATACAATTTTACCAGCTACCGGAAGTTTTTCAGTTTCTTCCATTAAGGTCAGAAGCATAAATACTTCATCACCCAGGTGATAAGCTTTATTCGTTGGAATAAAGAGTCCGCCGTTTCTTATAAAAGGCATATACGCAGCATAAAGCGCGCTTTTATCTTTAATAGTGAGGGATAGAATACCTTGTCTTCCCGCGGGTGCTACCATAATCGTTATCCTATATGAAGGTGGTCTATATTATTATTTTGAACGTTTTAAGCCAGCCCAGTGTAATAACAGTCCTTCAATCAACATTAATTGATTAGCAGACGTATCACTTAATTTTATGGTATCGTTTAACCTGTCTAATAGTCCATAAACTGACTTCAAGTCTACCTGTCCTGCCAAATTCTGCAAGGTTTTAGCATAATCTGCATTAGCCATACTTTCAACATTCGCGCCTTGTAGAATACGTATAATGTCCATTATCCAGCTACTTACCCAGTTTAACGGCAGGTTATCCAGAACCTTAAATCCGTCTTTTAACCACATTGCTGCACTTTCTAATACATCCACTTGTCCCTGGGCTAATTCCTGCCAGTTTTTAAAAAGCTGATCACGGATCTGTAAGCCTTGTTCGTTAGCAAAATCTTTTGCCGCTAATGGTGCACCTGCTGACAATTTTAATACTAAATCTGCATTTTCCACATTTTGAGCCTGTAACCAGCTAAGACTTTGCTCAGTTGTTGGCAGATCAAAGCGAATCATCTGGCATCGACTTCTTATTGTTGCCATTAATCTTGAAGGTGTAGCTGTTACCAGGATTAAAATTGTATTTGCAGGAGGCTCTTCCAGTGTTTTTAACAGGCTGTTGCTTGCATTGATATTTAAAGCATCGGCAGGTGAAATAATAATCACTCGCTGACTATGACCATGACTGGTTAGGGAAATTTTGTCAATTAAGCCACGTACCTGGTCGACCTTGATGGCTTTGCCCTCTTCTTCCGGGCTTAACATGATTAAATCTGGGTTAGATTCAGCCATAATTAGCTGGCAAGATTTACATGCTCCACACGCTTTATCGGCTAATGGCTGTTCACAAAGTAACCAATGGGCAAATTCGACGGCAAAGTTGTTTTTACCTATACCATCAGCACCATGAAATAATAACCCGTGAGCTAAGCGGTTATTATTTTTACTGGTTACAAGTGTTTTCCAGTTATTAGCTTGCCATGGAAACATCAGCTTAAACCATACTCTCAAGAACAGATTGAATCGATTGTTGAACCTGGTTTATGGCAGGTGAAGCGTCAATCACCTGGTAACGATGAGGTTGAGCTTTTGCGCGTGCAAGATATGTATCCCGAACTTTATTAAAAAAATCATGTTTTTCCAGTTCGAAACGATCAGGTGAGCTTCGTTTACCAGCCCGTTCCAGGCCGATATCAACTGGTAAATCCAGGATCAGTGTCATATCAGGTCTCAAGTCAGCCTGTACCCACTGTTCTAGCTGGGCAATTCGTTCCATCTCTATACCGCGTCCGCCACCCTGGTAGGCATAGGTGGCATCGGTAAATCTGTCACAAAGAACCCACTTCCCGGCTTTCAATGCCGGAAGGATCACTTCATGCAAATGCTGTGCGCGAGCAGCAAACATTAAGAGCAATTCCGTGTCGTCACACATTGACTGTTCTTTTGCATCGAGCAGCAAATCACGTAACTTTTCACCGAGTTCAGTACCACCTGGTTCACGGGTAATGATGAGTTCTTTGCCGGTACTTTTAATCCATTCTTCAATAAAAGCCATGTTAGTGCTTTTACCGACACCTTCAGTGCCTTCAACCGTAATAAATTTACCTTTCATATTAAGACTACTTAATTAGATTTATTGTGTTTGTAAGATGAAAATGAGCGTGCGCGGCCCTTTAACTGGTATTTAATAACAGCATTATTATGTTCTTTTAAGGTTGCTGAGAACACGTGGCTACCGTCTCCACGAGCAACAAAGTATAAAGAATCTCCATCTGCCGGGTGGAGTGCCGCGTAGATTGCTTTTCTGCCAGGTAATGCTATTGGTGTTGGCGGTAAACCTGCGCGTCGGTAGGTATTATAGGGTGTATCTTGAAGTAAATCACGCTTACGTATGTTTCCCTTGTAACGATCACCCATACCATAAATCACGGTTGGATCAGTCTGTAAACGCATTCGTTTTTCCAGGCGGCGAACAAAAACACCGGCGATTTGTTCACGTTCACTGGCCAGACCCGTTTCTTTCTCAATAATTGAAGCCATAATCAATGCTTCGTATGGTGATTTATACGGCAAACCGGTAGCACGCTGTTCCCATTCCAGCATTAAAACCTGCTGCATCGATTTGTAAGCACGCTTTAAAAATTCTAAATCTGTTAGCTGGCCCGGGAAGAGATAGGTATCGGGCAAAAATTGTCCTTCATAATGAATATTATCTAACTGCAATTTATTCATAATATCTTCTGCAGATAAATTCCCAACTGTATGATTTATATGTGGGTGTTTTTTCAGCTCTTCGATTAACTGTTTAAAAGACCAGCCTTCAATGATGGTGAAAGAATATTGAAGGACTTTACCCTTAAAAATATTATGCAGAAAATCTTGTGTTTTAAGCTTATTCGATAGCAGGTAATCACCTGCCTGCATTTCATTGGATAATCCGTTTATGCGTGCATATAAAAGAATGTAACGCGGGTGGTGTATGATTTTCTTTTTATATAAATCATAAATCACAAAAGAAAGTGAACTTCCCTGCTTGATTGAGTATACCTGCTCTTCGTTGTGTATATTTAATTTTGCATCAAGCGAGTTTTGATATGATGACCAAACCCATGCAAATGAAATTAATCCAACAACAAGAACAACTGATATTAATTTTTTCATTATTTACCTGGTTTTATCAACAGCTTGCTGAAGCTGCTTTGTTATTTTACCAATTTGAGTAAAACGTTTTTTTGCAATCGTTCTGACTGGCCAAATCCTGATTAGAGAATTTGTTATAAATAATTCATCGGCATTTTCAAGCTCAAATTTAGAAAAAGTTTTTTCATATACTGAAAAGCCAAGTTCTTTAGCCCGTTCTATTACGGTATTACGCATAACACCTGAGACACCGGCTGATGATAAATCAGGGGTGAAAATAATATTGTCTTTGACAGCAAAGATATTGCTCATTGTGCCATCAACTACATCTCCATTTGCATTTAACATTAGCCCTTCCTGAAAATCATTCGTATTCCATTCATTCCTTGCCAGGACTTGTTCTAGACGGTTAAGGTGTTTTATCCCTGCAAGCTGTGTATTTTCAGATAAAATGGTCTCACAGTAGCGTACAGCAACCCCACTGGTTTTAAATTCTTCGGATAAGTGAGGCCATGGCTGTCTTGAAATAATACGTGTAGTATTTTGTACAGAAGGAAATTTATATCCACGCTCACCACTACCACGGGTAATGATTAACTTAATAACAAAAGGATTGGGGGTTAATTTTTCGTTAGTAATAATTGCAATTTCATTTTCTATTAATTTCTTATCAGGAATCTCAATAGAGAGACGTTGACATCCATTTTTTAACCTTTCCCAGTGCGCATCCCATAGTTGAATTTTATTCTCGTATACCGCCATGGTTTCAAATAAACCATCGCCATACTGTAAGCCACGATCAAAAATACTTATCGACTCTTTACATTCACCATTGATTAATACACTTATCATAAATACATGAAAACCGCTTATTATTCTTGTAATGCCAGCAATAATCCACGTGCTTTATGGCGCGTTTCTTCAAGTTCAGCCTGGGCTACAGAGTCAGCAACTAACCCAGCTCCTGCACGAAATGAGAGTGTATTATTTTTCAGGGTAATTGTTCTAATTAATATATTTATATCCATATCACCATTATGATTCAGGTAACCCAAAGAACCGGTATAGG
>JAOUOK010000153.1 GCA_029880425.1 Gammaproteobacteria bacterium | reverse complement strand
AGCCTATGGTAAACATTTCACCACTTTTACTCTCATCTAACAGTTCACACATTCGTGCCCTGACTAATGCAGTAATTAATAAGGCTTGTGGTTTCCCATCGGCAAGCTTCATCATCAAAATCAATGTTGCCCATTTTTTTATGGTATCACCACCGACTAAAGCTAATGCGTCTTTTATAGTGCTAATTTCCTTACGCAGGCTAAATGCTGCACTGTTTGCATAACGTAACAGCTTATAGGTTAAGGTTGCATCCTGTGCAATTAGTTTCTCAATATCAGAAAATTCAAAATCAGGATTGTTTAATTCTTTAATTAAGCTCAATACAACCAGCTTATTTGCAGGCGTGTTTTTATGTTTGATTACCTGTGGAACACAAAAATAAAAACCCTGGTAATAATCAAAATTCTGTTTCCTGCAGAAATCATATAGCTCAGGCGTTTCAATTTTTTCAGCAATTATTTTGACATCAAAGTTCTTAAGTTTCGCTAATTCTTCAGTAATTCCGGCTTGACCAAGCTCGAGCACATCCAGTTTCACATAATCGGCCAGTTCTAATAACTCGTCATATTCCGGAGAATACTTAAAATCATCTAACGCTATTTTATAACCTTGTTGTTTAAGCCGATGAACCCCGGCAATGACTTTTTTTGATGGTTTAATCTCCTCAAGAATCTCAAGAACAGTTTGGCTCTCATACATAGGTGTTAAAGATTCATTTAATATAAAATCTTCAGTAATATTTATAAAAGCTAATGCACTGCCAACCAGGCTATCAAAACCTATTTCCAGGAAACTATTCAGGATCACATTAGAAGATGCAAGCTTACCATCATCAAATGAAGCAGCGTTAATATGAGATGTACGATATAACAGCTCGTAACCAATTAACTGATCGCTGTTACCATAAATAGGTTGTCTTGCAATGAATGTGTTTTTCATTACCTGTTACAGTCCACGCTCAATATCCGCTTTTATATCCTCAATTGATTCCAGGCCGACAGAGAGCCGAATCAAACCTTCACTTATTCCTGCCTGTTGCCTTTCTTCATCCGATAATCGACCATGAGTCGTTGTAGCCGGGTGAGTAATCGTTGTTTTAGTGTCACCTAAATTAGCCGTAATAGATAACAGTTTAGTTGAATCAATTAATTTCCAGGCAGCATCTTTACCACCTTTAACTTCAAAAGATAATACACCGCTGCCGGCAAATTGCTGCTGGCTGGCTAAGTCATACTGCGGATGCGATTCAAGACCAGAATAGAAAACCTTATTTACATTCTTATGCTGTTCTAAAAACTGTGCCAGCTCCAGTGCATTCGCACTGTGAGCTTTCATTCTTAGTGATAAGGTTTCCAGGCCTTTCAGGAAGACCCATGCATTAAATGGACTCAAGGTTGGGCCCGCAGTTCTTAAAAAACCAAACACCGTTTCTCCAACCAGTTCCTTGTTACCAACAACAGCTCCACCCACGGCCCTGCCCTGGCCATCAATGTATTTTGTTGCAGAATGAATAACAATATCCGCACCCAGCTTTAAAGGTTGCTGTAACGCCGGTGTACATAAACAATTATCAACCACCAGTAAGCAGTCGTTTTCATGCGCCAGTTCAGATAATGCCTTTAGATCAGCAACTTCTGTTAACGGGTTCGACGGAGTTTCTAAGAATAATAGTTTTGTCTCAGGTCTTATCGCTTTTTTCCATGCATCAATATCCGTTAAATCAACAAACGTTGTTTCAACACCAAATGGTTGCAAATATTTATTAAATAAAACAACCGTTGTTCCAAATATGGAACGTGACGATACAATATGATCACCGGATTTTAATAATGCAATGCAGGTACTTAAAATTGCTGACATGCCCGAGGACGTCGCGACACAACTGTCGCCACCTTCTAACGCGGCCAGGCGCTGTTCAAAAGTTCTTACTGTTGGGTTGGTAAAACGTGAATAGATATTACCCTGGCTTTCCCCTTTAAAACGTGCCGCGGCTTCTGCTGCACTTGGGAACACATAACTTGAGGTAGTAAATATTGGTTCGCTATGCTCACCTTCTGCAGTACGAACCTGCCCCGCTCGCACCGCTAATGTTTCAAGTGCCCATGTTTCATCAAAATCTGACATTATTGTCTCCATTACATTCTTATACTACGGGCACAAAAAAACCCGCTTATTAGCTAAAGCAGGCTTTCACTTTAGCTGAATTTTTATTGCGCCCGCAAGCTGATATCAAATCGGCGCTTCCTGAACTAACCAGCCCAAGAATATAAAGATTAGGTGATGATAAAATAATTGTCAATCTGACAACCTGAATAAATTATCCATTCAATTAGTTAAGCATTATTATGGATTTCAATCACTTCGTTATCTGCATTACTACCTGATCGGCTTTTATCGTTTCTTAAGGATTCGATGTGCTGCAAATAACTTTCATCAATATCACCTGTCACATACTCGCCATTGAATACAGAAGTATCAAACTCTTTAATCTTAGGTACTTTCTTACGTACTGCTTCAATTAAATCATCAAGTTCCTGGTAAAATAATTTATCTGCACCAATTTCTTTTGCTATTTCTTCTACATTACGGCCATGACCAATGAGTTCATGCGCAGCTGGCATATCAATACCATAGACATTCGGGTAACGTACCGCGGGTGCCGCAGAGGCAAAATACACTTTATTCGCGCCCGCATCACGCGCCATCTGAATAATTTGAGCCGAGGTTGTGCCGCGTACTATCGAATCATCAACCAGCAATACATTCTTTCCTTTAAACTCCAGTTCAATTGCATTGAGTTTTTGACGGACAGATTTTTTACGCTGTTTTTGTCCAGGCATTATAAAGGTTCTTGCAATATAGCGGTTCTTAATAAAGCCTTCACTGTACTTTACGCCCAGGGTATAAGAACACTCCAATGCAGAAGTACGGCTTGTATCGGGTATAGGGAGTACCACATCAATATCATGATCAGGGAACTGCTTTAATATCGTTTTCGCCAGATAATCCCCCATACGTAAACGGGCCTTATAAACCGAGATACCATCAATAATAGAATCCGGACGTGCAAAATAAACATGTTCAAAAATACATGGCGTTAACACTGGGTTCTCTGCACACTGACGAGAAAATAATTCGCCGTCATGGTTTATAAAAATGGCTTCTCCAGGTTCAATGTCCCTGACCATTTCAAAATCAAGAGAATCAATTGCCACTGACTCAGAAGCAACAATATGTTCAAGACCCTCTTCTGTTTCACGTTTGCCAAATGCGACCGGGCGAATACCGTGAGGATCACGGAATGCAACAATACCGCGACCGGTAATCATCGCGACAACAGCATATGCCCCTTTACAGCGCTTATGGACATTTTCAACAGCATCAAAAACATTATCTGCAGTTATTTCAAGGTTAGGATGAACGGTTTTTTGTAATTCGTGGGCAAAAATATTTAACAAAATTTCAGAATCTGAGTTGGTATTAATATGACGACGATCTTCAACATACAAGTCTCGTTTTAGTTCATCTGCATTGGTTAAGTTACCGTTATGTGCTAAAGCAATACCATAGGGTGAATTCACATAGAAGGGTTGCGCCTCAGCTGATGAAAAACTACCTGCCGTAGGGTATCTCACATGGCCAATACCAATATTACCCTTCAGGTTCATCATATGCCGGGTATGGAAAACATCTTTTACTAAACCATTATCTTTACGCAGATACATGCGGTCATCTTCGCAAGTAACAATACCTGCAGCATCCTGCCCACGATGTTGTAATACCGTTAAGCCATCAAAAAGCGCCTGGTTAACGGGTGTATGTCCAACAAGGCCTATAATTCCACACATATCTGATTCCTGAGTATACGTTTAGTTAAAACAAAAACTAATATTTAAAATATCTTGAAATATCATCGGGCAACAAATCTTTTAACCACGTTGCAATGACTTCAAACCTGAATAAAAAGAACGAATCATCCCACCACGACTCTTTTGGTAACGTTGTTAAGCCCAGTAACATAACTATTATAGTTACTAACAACACGCCACGTAATAAACCAAATACTGCACCTATAGTCCGGTCAATACCTGTTAGTCCCGCCCGTTGAACAAGCTGGCCGGCAAAAAAATTAATAATAGAACCAACTATTAAAGATAAAATAAATAAAGTTACAAAAGCCGCGAGTAAACGCAATGTTGGATCTTTAATTGAGCTACCAAAAATCTCAGCCATACCTGAAGAAAAGGTCATTGCAATCCATAACGCAACCAGCCAACCGGTTAACGACATCGCTTCTTTAACAAAACCTCGCATCAAGCTGACAACAACCGAGAGGATAATAATACTTAAAACAATTAAGTCTGCTACAACCATTAAATTTATTCCAGCTTAAGGATGTTTAACAACCAGGCCCGTGAGCTTAAACTCTTTTTTTAGCTTTTGTTTGAGTGCTTCAGCCTTTTCACGGGAAATTTCCGGCCCAACCCGAACCCGATAGGTCGCCTTGTTATCTTTCATAATACGTTCAATAAAAGCATGCATCTTTTTCTTACGTAACTTCTCTTTTAAACCAAGGGCATTTGAACGTTTGCTAAAGCTCCCGACCTGTACTGCCCATACTGTTTGTTTTATTGCCGGTTTTTTCTCTTCTTTTGTCAACCCGGTAATTGTTTCAAAAATCACGTTCGCTTTTTCTTCTTTCACTACTTTTGGTTCAGTTACACCGGGCGCTACAGGAATTCGTGCCGGATTAACGGGTTTTACTTCTGCGTTTCGGGAATCACTAATATCAATGTGCTTAATATTTTTTATTTCAGTACTGCGTTCAGGAACATTACTACCAAAAACAGGTATTTCTACATCGCGGCCACCGCTGAGTAACATCGGGATAAAAATCACCGCCAATGCAACCAATACTATTGCACCGAGCAAACGTTGTTTTAAGCGCCCTTGTTCCACGTATTCCCCTGATATTTATAAATAGAAATGATTAAATTATATAATAAACAGTTATTTAAGTGCCCATTATATTCCTGTCTGCATAGCAAATTCTACCGTATAAAACGAACCAAAGATGATAACGCGGTCACCCGGTTCCGCCTCAGCATCAGCGGCTTTAATCGCCTGTTTTACATCATCAAAGCAAGTGATATCGGTATTCTCATCCAGGCTCTTCAATACTTCAGCCAGTTGTTTAGCTTTTATACCACGTGGGACATCAAGGTCTGCGATATACCACCGGGTTATTTCAGGTAACATCACCGCCAAGGCTTCAGCATGTTCTTTATCTTCTAACATACCCAGTACAGCAACGTTATTACCCCCGCAAACCTGGCCATTTAACAGTTCAGCCAGGCATTCCATGCTTGCTTCATTGTGTGCGACATCAAGGATATGCATTGGCTCACCACCGATGCACTGAAAACGCCCCATTACCGAGACCGATAACAATCCCGCTTTCACCTGTTTTTGACTCACTGGAAGTTTATCGGCTAAACACTCAATAACCATTAGCACACCTGCTGCATTATCGAGCTGATGG
>JAOUOK010000152.1 GCA_029880425.1 Gammaproteobacteria bacterium | reverse complement strand
AGTAAAGAGATACTGATGGCAAACGCCTGAGACACAGTAAAAAGAAACTGAATAAAAAAGCCAAGAAAAAACTGGCTGCGAAAAAGAAAGTTAAAAAGAAGAAAAAATAAATACTGATGGCAGAGTCTAAGTCTCATTATGTTTATGGCATGCATGCCGTACAGGCCGTGCTTGAACGTGAACCTGAACTGGTGTCCCGTGTCTGGATAGAAAATTCACGTCGTGATGCCAAGGCAAAAAAATTATTACAACTGGCTCATGATGCCAATATCAAACCTGAACGTGTTAAAACGGATGTCCTGAATAAACTGGTCGGTGAGAATGCTAACCACCAGGGTGTTATTGCTCTGAGTAAGGATGTCCCTGCCGGTAATGAAAAAGATTTAAAGCAGTTAATTGATAACCTCGATATCCCTCCTTTTTTACTTATTTTAGATGGGGTACAGGATCCACATAACCTCGGTGCATGCCTGAGAACGGCCGATGCTGCGGGGGTACACGCGGTAATCGCACCTAAAGACAAGGCCTCGGGTCTGACAGCGGTGGTCCGCAAGGTGGCCTGTGGTGCAGCTGAAACGGTGCCATTTATACAGGTGACCAACCTTGCCCGCACCATGCGAGATTTGCAGCAAACGGGTATCTGGATGATCGGCACATCACTGGATACGGAGCAGGATATCTACCAGGCTGATTTAAGCGGGCCGCTGGCACTGGTTTTGGGAGCAGAAGGTAAGGGGTTACGGCGCCTGACCGCGGAAAACTGCGATGCCCTGGTGAAATTACCCATGTTGGGTACGGTGCAGAGCCTGAACGTGTCTGTGAGTGCCGGGGTCTGTTTATACGAAGCCGTGCGCCAGCGTCTCCCTAAAAATAACTAAATTGCCTGATTTTTCCAGTATTTAGCCCATTTTCCTTGTACCTTCTGCTCGTTTTCAGTAAAATCGCCGCCTTGCTGACTTTGCTCAAATAAAAGCCAGTGACAATTCGTTTAACTCCTTGCCTCACCGCAACGAACGGGAGGCTCAATAGCCACGAGGAGCGCTATGAGACACTATGAGATCGTGTTTTTGGTCCACCCTGACCAAAGTGAACAGGTTCCAGCGATGATCGATCGTTATAAAAAACTGATCGAAGACGCAAAGGGAACTATCCATCGTTTAGAAGATTGGGGACGCCGTCAACTGGCTTACCAAATCCAGAAAATCCACAAAGCTCATTATGTAATGATGAACATTGAATGTGATCAAGCCACATTAGATGAGCTCGAAAATGGTTTCCGTTTTAATGATGCTGTTTTACGTAACCTGGTTATTCGTCGCAAAGCTGCGATTACAGAAGCTTCACCTATGGCTCAGTCAGATGAGCGTGATAGCCGAGGCCGTGATGAACGTCCTGCTAAGAGTGAAGAAGAACCAGTTGCAGAAGCTGAAGAAGCAGATGCATCAGAAGAAGATGCTGCTGAATAAGCGGTACTCATAACCAAATTTAGAATAGGAGCCGAAAGATGGCACGTCATTTCCGTCGTAGAAAATTCTGTCGTTTTACTGCAGATAAAGTTGAAGAGATTGATTACAAAGACTTAGCTACATTAAAAGCTAATGTTACTGAAAGTGGCAAAATTGTACCAAGCCGTATTACAGGTACAAAAGCACGTTACCAACGTCAGTTGGCTACAGCTGTTAAACGCGCACGTTATATCGCGTTATTGCCATACACTGATTCTCACGATTAAGAGAGTCATTTTAGTTAGTCCAGTTTATTTGGCGAACTAAAGGAATTAAGCCATGCAGGCGTTAGCAAGATTTATGATGCGTGGCCGGGTACAGGCGATTGGGAGTATTGCCACGCTGGCAGTGTTATCACTGATCGTTTCACCCTTAGCAATTTTTACAACAGCCGGTGTTGCCCTGGTAACACTGGTTCATGGTTATCGCGAAGGTTTGAAGAGTCTTTTTGTCGCAACAGTTGTATTGACTGTATTTACCGGCATAACACTTAACCAAGTCGCGATAGGCATGGAGTTGGCATTAAAGTTCTGGTTACCGGCCTGGTTTTTGGCCAGTGTCGTGATAACCCGGCAGTCAATGTCACTCGCTATAGTTGTAGCTGCAACAATAAGTGGTTTGCTGGTATTAGGGTTTTATACTTTTACTGATCCAGCGGTACATTGGCACAAAGTAATAAATGAACAGCTTATACCAATGCTAAATGAAGCAGGTATGAAGATCCAGGAAGGGCCAGAGGCTGAAAAGCTGTGGCACTTTATGTCAAAGGTTTTGACCGGATCAGCATTAGCCATGTTTTTAGCCATACAGACGGCAAGTTTGTTACTGGCACGTTGGTGGCAAGCCGTGTTGTATAACCCGGGTGGGTTTGCACAGGAGTTTCGCCAGTTACGTTTCGGGGCGGTAGCGGCAAGTATTGCTTTGGTAATTAGTATATTTGCAATTGCAAGCACGAATGAAATGTTTTTAAACCTGTTTTTTATCGTGATTGTTTTAATGATGTTTCAGGGCCTGGCGGTTATTCATGGCCTTGTCGCCAAGTGCAAATTGAACCCATCATTGTTGATTGGAGTATATTTAATTATGCTCTTTACCTTACAACATGGAGCGGTTGGATTGTTGTTAGTTGCTTTAATTGGTTTGTTAGATAATTGGTTGAATTTACGTTTTCGTTTATGTGCAAAAGCACAAGATGATTTGAATTAAAGTTTACTTAAATAAAAAGTAATTGAGGGTATTAAAATGGAAGTCATTCTATTAGAAAGAGTTGCTAACCTTGGAAACCTGGGTGATCGTGTAACAGTAAAAGCAGGTTACGGTCGTAACTTCCTGGTACCAGGTAAAAAAGCTGTACCAGCAAATGAAGCAAACATTGCTGAGTTCGAAGCACGTCGTGCTGAACTTGAAAAAGCTGCTGCTGAAGTTTTAGCTGCTGCGAAAACACGTGCTGAAGCGATTGCTGCGGTAGGTAACATCACTATCAAAGCAAATGCAGGTGATGAAGGAAAATTATTTGGTTCAATCGGTGTTTCTGATATTGTTGATGCCGCATCAGCCGCAGGCATTGAAGTTGAACGCCGTGAAGTATCTTTGCCAGAAGCAATTCGTAACATCGGTGAGTACGAAGTGACTTTCCAGTTACATTCAGATGTTGCTCAAAATATTCAACTTATCGTTGAAGCTGAATAAACTGCCACTAAACCTGTTTTTAGTTGCGATGCAACTAAAAAGTAAGTTTAGATGCACTTATCAGTAAGTATCTTAAAATGGCTGGTTAATTTTTAACCAGCCATTTTTTATTTAAATTGAAGAAAAATGCCCGCTTCTTGTCCGGGGGAGTGTGATATTCTTCAAGTTCAGCATTACCCTGCCAAACAAATAAAAATAACAGGTTGCAGGTTTATCACAGTATTTTAGCTATTTAGATATTTTATATAGATAAAGAGACCAGGAACGCATGCAAGAAGTTGCACCTCCATATCCAGATTCTTATTCCGATGACCGTTCAGCCGAAGCTCTGAAGTTGCCACCGTATTCACTTGAAGCCGAACAGGCTGTCTTAGGTGGATTAATGATCGATAACAGTACCTGGGACCAGGTCTCTGACGTGGTTACTGAAGGTGATTTCTATCGAAAAGATCATCGCCTGATTTTCAGGGCAATTTATTCATTAGCTGAAGAAAGTGAACCGTACGATGTTGTAACGCTTTCTGAATGGCTGGATTCGTATAATGAGCTTAATAACGTGGGTGGCTTAAGTTACCTGGGCTCATTGGCAAAAAATACCCCGACTGCGGCAAATATAAAATCATATGCAAAAATTGTTCGTGAACGTTCGGTATTACGCCAGTTGATACGTGTTTCAACGGATATTGCTGAATCGGCCTATAACCCGGAAGGACGTACCAGTGCTGAAATCTTGGATGAGGCAGAAAGTAAAGTATTTGATATTGCCGAGCAAGGTGCCCGTTCTGGTGGCGGCTACCAAAATATAAAAGACTTATTAGTCAAAGCGGTTGACCGTATTGATACCTTGTATCAAAGTGATACGGCTTATACGGGCATCCCAACGGGTTTTGACGATTTTGATAATATGACATCAGGTTTGCAAAAATCTGACCTGGTAATTATTGCCGGTCGACCGTCAATGGGTAAAACCTCGTTTGTTATGAACCTGGTTGAGAATGCCGCGATAAAACATAAACAACCTGTTGCCGTTTTCAGTATGGAAATGCCAGGTGACCAGTTGGTGATGCGGATGATGGCATCACTGGGTCGGATTGATTCTAATAAAATACGTACAGGCAAACTCGAAGATGCCGACTGGCCACGGTTAACCTCCGCGGTCGGTATATTAAACGATGCCCCCATTTTTATTGACGATACGCCTGGCCTGAACCCGATGGAAGTTCGTGCCCGTGCAAGACGCATTATGCGTGAACATGGTTTGGGTATGATTGTTATTGATTACCTTCAATTGATGCAGTCTGCCAGGAGTAGTGGTGAAAACAGGGCAACAGAAATTTCTGAAATATCACGCTCATTAAAGGGTTTAGCGAAAGAACTGGGTGTACCTGTACTGGCATTATCCCAGTTGAACCGTAGTCTTGAACAACGACCTAATAAACGTCCTGTTATGTCTGACTTACGTGAGTCGGGTGCGATTGAGCAGGATGCGGATTTAATTATCTTTATTTATCGTGACCAGGTTTATAACGAAGATAGTCCTGATAAAGGCACGGCAGAAATTATTATCGGTAAACAACGTAATGGCCCGATTGGTATGGCACGCCTGACTTTCCTTGGCCAATATACCCGCTTTGAAAATCATACTAACTCGGGTGGTTATGGTGAGGACTATGAATGAGTTCGAACGGGATGAATTCAAACACCACAACATCAGCTATAGCTGGTACTACAAAAGCTGTAATCAATCTGTCCGCCTGTCGGCATAATTTATCGATCGCTAAAGAATCGTCTCCTGGTTCGAAACTTATCGCAGTGATAAAAGCAAATGCTTATGGCCATGGCATGCTGAATATTGCCAACGCTTTAACCGAAGCGGATGCCTTTGCTGTTGCGCGTATGAGTGAAGCAGTCGAACTCCGTGGAGCAGGGATTAGCAAACCGATCCTGTTACTTGAAGGTTTTACCTCAGAAGAAGAACTTAACCTGGTTCGCGAGTATCAACTCGAATGCGTTATTCATCATGAGACTCAGCTTGCTTTACTTGAACAAGCAAAAGGTGATGCCATTACGATCTGGGTTAAGGTTGATACCGGTATGCATCGTTTAGGTTTTAATCCTGATGATATAAAAAATATCTGTCAACGTTTAGAGAAAAATCAAGTAATTAAACTTCCCGTTAAGTTAATGACGCATCTCGCCAATGCCGATGATAAACATGATGACAAAACATTAAAACAACTTGATGTTTTTTATAAAAGTATTGAAGGTTTATCCGTTGATGAAACCAGTATTGCAAACTCTGCAGGGATTTTAGGCTGGCCTCAAAGCCACGCTAACTGGAATCGTCCGGGGATTATGC
>JAOUOK010000151.1 GCA_029880425.1 Gammaproteobacteria bacterium | reverse complement strand
ATTTCCTCGGTGATTTATCGGGACAGGTTTTTGTTTTCTTTATTCTTACTGTTGCTGCTGCCGAAGCGGCAATAGGTTTGGCTATCTTGGTGGTGTTGTTCCGTAATAAACGCACGATTGATGTCGAAGAACTGGATACCATGAAGGGGTAGGGCATGGCAGATAACATGCAAAACATATATATCTGGATTGTTTTATCACCATTAATTGGTGCCATCATCGCCGGTTTCTTTGGTCAGAAAATTGGGCGTAGTGGTGCACACTGGGTAACCATTATTGGTGTGGCTATTTCATGTGTTTTATCTATTTTAGTTTTTAAACATATCAACATCGATGGCGGTGCAGTTTTTAATGGCACGATTTATCAATGGATGATGGTTGATGGCCTAAGCCTCGAAGTGGGTTTCCTGGTTGATGAGCTGACTTCCATGATGATGGTCGTGGTGACTTTTGTTTCACTTATGGTGCATATCTATACCATCGGTTATATGAAAGAAGATCCGGGTTATCAACGTTTCTTTAGTTATATCTCTCTATTCACTTTCTCAATGCTTATGTTGATCATGGCAAATAACTTTATGCAGTTATTCTTTGGTTGGGAAGCGGTTGGTTTAGTTTCATACCTGTTGATTGGCTTCTGGTACACGCGTGATACCGCGATTTATGCAAACATGAAAGCCTTCCTGGTTAACCGTGTGGGTGACTTTGGTTTCTTGCTTGGTATTGCTGCTGTATTGATGTATTTCGGTTCGCTGGATTACGCCACGGTTTTTGCCGGTGTTGATAAAGTGAACGGCCAGACCATGGAAATTTTTCCAGGTAGTGAATGGTCAGTCATGACAGTAATTTGTATTTCCTTATTTATTGGTGCAATGGGTAAGTCTGCACAGGTACCACTGCATGTCTGGTTACCCGATTCAATGGAAGGCCCAACGCCTATCTCTGCATTAATCCATGCAGCAACCATGGTAACGGCAGGTATCTTCATGGTGACGCGTATGTCACCGTTGTTTGAATTCTCTGAAACTGCGCTAAGTTTTGTCCTGGTTATTGGTGCCATAACTGCTTTATTTATGGGCTTCTTAGGGCTGGTTCAAAATGATATTAAACGAGTTGTTGCCTATTCTACACTTTCACAACTTGGTTATATGACCGTGGCCTTAGGTGCCTCTGCATATGCTGCAGGTGTCTTCCATTTAATGACGCATGCCTTCTTTAAGGCATTACTCTTCCTGGGTGCTGGTTCGGTCATTATCGCGATGCACCATGAACAGGATATGCGCAAGATGGGTGGTTTACGAAAGTATATGCCGTTCACCTGGATTACCTCGTTAATAGGTTCACTTGCATTAATTGGTACGCCATTCTTTGCCGGCTTCTATTCAAAAGATTCTATTATCCTTGCGGTACAGCAATCGCAACTTGCTGGTTCAAGTTTTGCCTACTTCGCGGTGTTAGCCGGTGTCTTTATTACCGCGTTATACAGTTTCCGTATGTACTTCCTGGTTTTCCATGGCAAAGAGCGTATGGATGAACATACCCGTGAACATTTACATGAAACAGATAAGGTTGTCTGGCTACCGCTAGTATTCCTTGCTATTCCCTCGGTAGTGATTGGTGCGATTTTTGTCGCTGACATGTCATTTGGTGACTTCTTTGGTAAAGCGATCTTTGTATTACCTGCACATGATGTATTAGGTCAGTTAAGTAAAGAGTATTTCCATGGCTGGTTTAGTATGGGGTTACACGCGATATATGCTCCTGGTCCCGCATGGTTAGCGGCTGCCGGTGTAGGTGTCGCCTGGTTCCTGTATATGAAACGTCCCGATATTCCGGAAATGTTTGAACAAAAACTCTCATTTGTACATAAGGTCTTAGTGAATAAATACTATGCCGACAAATTTAATGAAATAGTATTTGCCGCCGGTAGTGTAGGGATTGGTAAAGCACTATGGAAGTTCGGTGATGTGAAGTTGATTGATGGATTAATTGTTAATGGCTCGGCTAAAGCTGTGGGTTATATAAGTGGTGTTGTTCGCCATATCCAGACAGGTTATCTCTATCATTACGCCTTTGCGATGATAATTGGTTTAATTGTATTGATGGGTATTTTTGTACTCTAAATTTAAAATAATGATGAAGCTTTTGCACAGAAGCTTCTAGAAGAAAAGGTTATAAACATGTTTTTAGATTGGCCATTATTAAGCCTGGTTATTTGGACACCGATTATCGGCGGCCTGTTATTGCTTGCGTTTACAAAAAAAGATAATGCAGCTAATACACGTATTATTGCCTTATTAATATCTATAGTTACTTTCGTACTTTCTATTCCTCTTTATACGAATTTTGATACGACAACTTCGGTTATGCAGTTTGCTGAAAAACATAGCTGGATTGAATCATTTAATGTTAACTATCACCTTGGTATTGATGGTATTTCGATGCCGCTTATTATCTTAACCACTTTTATGACAGTTATTGTTGTCATTGCAGGCTGGGAAGTGATTAAGGATAAGGTAGAGCAATACATGGCTGCATTCCTTATCATGGAAGGTTTAATGATTGGTGTATTTTCAGCATTAGATGCAGCCTTGTTTTATGTGTTCTGGGAAGCACTGCTCATTCCAATGTTTATCGTGATTGGTGTATGGGGTGGCCCAAACCGTGTTTATGCAACGATTAAGTTCTTTTTGTATACCTTCTTTGGTTCAGTTTTCATGTTAATTGCCTTGTTGTATATGTATACACAAAGTAACAGCTTTGAAATCCTGGCGTATCATGATTTAAAGCTGGGAATGACACCGCAAATTTTAATCTTTATTGCATTTTTGTTAGCTTTTGCAGTAAAAGTTCCAATGTGGCCAGTACATACCTGGTTACCTGATGCACATGTTGAAGCACCAACGGGTGGTTCAGTGATACTTGCTGCAATCATGTTGAAACTTGGTGGCTATGGCTTCTTACGATTCTCTTTACCAATTACACCGGATGCCAGTCATGAACTTGACTGGTTAATGATTACCTTGTCATTAATTGCGGTAGTTTATATTGGTTTTGTTGCACTTGTACAAAAAGATATGAAGAAGCTGATAGCTTATTCATCAATTTCACACATGGGCTTTGTCACATTAGGTTTCTTTATTTCATTCCAGATACTGGAAAACAGCGGCAACCTTAAAGGAGCTGCACTTGGTATGGAAGGCGGCATGGTGCAAATGATCTCGCACGGCTTTATTTCTGGTGCCATGTTCCTCTGTGTAGGGGTGATGTATGACCGCCTGCATAGTCGTCAAATTAAAGATTATGGTGGCGTAGTAAACCACATGCCAAAATTTGCTGCTTTCATGGTTTTCTTTGCCATGGCAAACGCAGGGTTACCTGGAACTTCAGGTTTTGTCGGTGAATTCATGGTTATTTTAAGTAGTTTTAAAGCAAACTTCTGGTATGCATTCCTCGCCGCAACAACATTAATTATTGGTGCAGCTTATACCTTGTGGATGGTGAAGCGAGTGATCTTTGGTAAAGTGGTTAATGATGCTGTGTCAACCATGCAAGATATTAATAAACGTGAATTTTTCTTCCTTGCTGTTTTAGCATTTACAGTATTGTTATTCGGGGTATGGCCAGCGCCATTAGTTGAAGTAATGGATGTTACTGTTGTGAACCTGTTGCAACATGTTATGCAAAGTAAATTATAAGAGTGAATTGAGAGCAAAGTAATGACTGCAACATTATTAACACATTTGAATCTGGCAACACCTGAAATATTCATCCTCACCATGGCATGTATTATTCTGGTGGTTGATTTATTTCTTACGGATAAAAATCGCCATATTACTTATTTCCTGTCTCAGTTTACTTTGGTGGTGGCTTTTGTCTTAACACTTAGCCTGTTCAGTAATGATACTTTTTACTTGTTTAGCCAGACATTTGTTGCTGATCCTATGAGTTCCATTCTCAAGCTGGGTGTTTATTTTGCGACATTTATTACCTTCTTATATTCAAAAGATTACTTAATTCAGCGTAACATTTTCTCCGGTGAATACTTTGTACTTGGCTTGTTTGGTACGCTGGGTATGATGATCATGATTTCAGCAAGCAGTTTCCTGACTTTATACCTTGGCCTGGAGCTTTTATCACTTTGTTTATATGCAATGGTAGCTTTACAGCGTGATTCAAGTATTGCTTCTGAGTCGGCAATGAAATATTTTGTACTCGGTGCCATCGCTTCAGGTATGTTGCTCTATGGTATGTCGATGCTCTACGGTGCAACAGGTAGTCTTGATTTACAGGTTGTCAGTCAACAACTGAGTTCTGTAACAGATAAAACCATTTTAGCCTTTGGCCTGGTTTTCATTATTGTAGGTATTGCGTTTAAACTGGGTGCTGTACCATTTCACATGTGGGTACCGGATGTTTACCAGGGTTCACCTACCGCGGTAACAATTTATATCGCAACAGCGCCAAAGATTGCCGCTTTTGCCATGCTGATGCGTTTACTCGTTGGTGGCCTGCTGGAGATTCATGCCCAGTGGCAGGGTATCCTGATTATCCTCGCTGTTTCTTCGATGGCCATAGGTAATATCGTTGCCATTGCGCAGACGAATATCAAGCGTATGCTGGCATACTCAACCATTTCCCATATTGGTTTCTTAATGCTGGGTGTACTTTCGGGTACGGCTGAAGGTTTTGCCGCTTCCATGTTCTACACCATCACTTATGTCCTGATGGCGATGGCGAGTTTTGGTGTCATTATCATTATGAGCCGTAAAGGCTTTGAGGCTGATAAGCTTGAAGATTACAAGGGGCTTAATCAACGCAGTCCCTGGCTGGCCATGATGATGTTGTTTATCATGTTCTCAATGGCCGGTGTTCCTCCGTTTGTTGGCTTCTGGGCTAAATTATCTGTTCTTAAAGCGGTTGTTTCTGCTGACTTGCTTTGGTTAGCTGCAGTAGCCGTTATCTTCTCGATTATCGGTGCTTTCTACTACTTACGTATCATTAAGCTGATGTACTTTGACAAACCAGAAGATTCGCAAGCGATTGAATGCGCGACTGATTTGCGCTGGGTATTTACACTTAATACTTCGTTAATTCTGCTAATCGGATTAATGCCGGGTGACTTGTTAGAATTATGTAAGCAAGTTGTAATGTCCTAACTTAATAATTCATTACACAGCGGAACATTTTTTCCCAAAATACGATAGAATAATGCCCTCGTTAGATTAGAGTTAAATACAGGGCATTTTTCATGTTAGGCACGGTCATAACTATTTTTCTTATCGTCGCGTTTATTGCGGCAAACTTACCCTGGATCAGTGAACGCTTATTTGGCCTTGTTTCGGTTAAATCAGGAAAGAAATCAATCTGGTTATGCCTGCTGGAATGGTTTGTTTTGTACCTGTTAATTGGCCTGGTTGCGCTTGGTATTGAAAAGAAATTTACTTCTGATGTGTATTCCCAGGACTGGGAATTCTATGCCTCAACATTTTGTTTATTCCTGGTTTTTGCCTTACCTGGTTTCATTTATCGCTTTGATCTCAAACATTTACTTGAACGCACAAAGCCAACC
>JAOUOK010000150.1 GCA_029880425.1 Gammaproteobacteria bacterium | reverse complement strand
CAACCTATTACTGATGAAGAAGGTAATGAAACAGGTGAAGTGGCAACAGTTGATGTTAACGAACCATTCCGTGCTTTGGCATTCAAAATTATGGATGACCGTTTCGGTGCTTTAACCTTTATCCGTGTTTACTCTGGTAAATTAAACAAAGGTGATACTATTCTTAATACGTTCACAGGTAAAACTGAACGTATTGGTCGTATCGTTGAAATGCATGCTGACGAACGTATCGAATTAGACGGTGCACAAGCGGGTGATATCGTTGCTGTAGTCGGTATGAAAAACGTTCAAACAGGTCACACTTTATGTGATCCAAAACACCCTGGCACACTTGAGCCAATGGTCTTCCCTGATCCCGTTATCTCAATCGCGGTATCACCAAAAGATAAAGGTGCAGCTGAGAAAATGGGTATCGCAATCGGTAAAATGGTTGCAGAAGATCCTTCTTTCCGTGTTGAAACAGATGAAGACTCTGGTGAAACGATTCTTAAAGGTATGGGTGAGTTACACCTTGATATCAAGATCGATATCATGAAACGTACTCACGGTGTAGAAGTAACAGTAGGTGCCCCGCAGGTTGCGTACCGTGAAACGATTACACAACGTATTGAAGATTCATACACGCATAAGAAACAAACCGGTGGTTCAGGTCAGTTTGCAAAAATCGACTATATCGTTGAGCCAGGTGAACCAGGTTCGGGTTACCAGTTCGAATCAGTTGTAACGGGTGGTAACGTGCCACGTGAATTCTGGCCAGCTGTTCAGAAAGGTTTTGATGTGAGTGCAGTGCGAGGTGTTCTTGCTGGTTACCCATGTTTAGACTTCAAAGTAACGTTAGTGGATGGTGGTTATCACCCGGTGGATTCATCTGCCGTGGCTTACGAGTTAGCAGCTAAAGCCGCTTACCGTCAGTCTATGCCTAAAGCGGGTCCTCAATTAATGGAACCTATCATGAAGGTTGACGTATTTACGCCAGAAGATCATGTTGGTGATGTTATTGGTGATTTAAACCGTCGCCGTGGCATGATTTCTGGTCAGGATGCAGGTGCAACGGGTGTTCGTATTAAAGCTGAATGTCCGCTTTCAGAAATGTTTGGTTACATTGGTGACTTACGTACTATGACTTCAGGTCGTGGTCAGTTCTCAATGGAATTCTTACACTACATGCCTTGTCCGAAGAATGTAGCTGAAGAAGTCATTAAGGAAGCTAAGGAACGCGAGGAAGCTGCCAAAAAATAAGCTACTACGCTTATTTTGGTAGCACTTAAATAAAAAGGCCGATGAGAAATCATCGGCCTTTTTTTGTTTATCTTAGTGCTGAATATTTATTGTTGATATTTCTGGAGCCCTGTTTTCAAAGTGTACGGCTAAATATCTATCTAACCAGTCTTCAACCTGCTTTTTGTTAGTAAATGGTCCCATTAAATGCTGGTCGCCAATAACTTTATACTTTGGTCCGAGTAGATTTTTCTCATCCGATGCACGCATAATGACATACCAACCATCCATATCATTAAATATTCGAGAAGTACTAAATGTAGATCGCATACTAGCCCCCACCAATATTAATAGTAATAATAATAAATATAGTAAAAAATATTTAAAAAGTATGTGATTTAACGGAATTTAATATTCAATGTGAATTCTGGTATTTTAAGACTAAGACTAATTTAGAACCTCATATCCTGATTAGAATGAGTGATGTATAAAATAAGTGAATAATAATATATGAAATTTATCGATGTTTTTAATGGTGATGCCGATGGAATATGTGCATTACACCAGCTACGGTTATGCAAACCCCTAGTAAGCACATTAGTGACCGGGGTTAAGCGAGATATTACCTTATTAAAAAAAGTCGAGGCTGCTCGTGATGACACCATCACGGTACTTGATATTTCACTTGAACGGAATCGCGAAGCACTTTTAGCCTTCCTTGATAAAGGGACTAATGTTGTTTATTTTGATCACCATTTTGCCGGTGAGATTCCGGATGATGATCGCCTTGAGGCCTATATCAATATGGATGCAAATATCTGTACCAGTTTACTGGTTAACCAGTATTTAAATAATAAGCACCTTGCCTGGGCAGTCACCGGTGCCTTTGGAGATAATCTTTTTGTGGCAGCAGAACAGGCCGCAAAACCATTAGACCTTTCAGCTGAAGAATTAGAACAGTTAAAACTGCTCGGCACCTGTTTAAATTATAACGGTTACGGTGCTTCAATTGATGACCTGATTTTCCCCCCGCAAGATCTCTATAACAAGATTAAACCTTATGCCAATCCTTTTGATTTTATTAATTATGAACCTGCATACCAGCTGTTGGTTAATGGTTACCATGAAGACATGGCCAATGCAGCAGCTTCAGAGCGGGTCTATGAAACTGCACATCATGCCGTCGTAATACTTGAAAATGAAAAATGGGCCAGGAGGGTGAGTGGTGTATTTGCTAATCAACTGGCACAGGAAAATCCGGACAGGGCGCATGCAATGTTAACCAGGAACGAAAACGGGGGATTTGTCGTCAGTGTACGTGCACCATTAAGCAATAAAACCGGTGCTGATGAACTGTGTCGACAATTTCATTCAGGTGGTGGTCGAAAAGCAGCGGCTGGAATTAACCATTTGCCAGAAGCAGAATATGATCAATTCATGGCTACATTTTTATCTGCTTTTATTGATTAGTTTGATGGCCGGATACATTCAAAAACTAGGGTTACACGTTCTGTAGCATATTCTGCAGATTCCCGCGTGATTTTTAATTTACGCGGGACCTTGGAGTATTTTGCGCAATGTTTTTCTGCAGATTGATAGGCCCGGGAATGGGATTCTTTGTAAACATTTGAAATAGTAATACCCCGGGGGCTTTTATTAGAAAATTTTATATCGGCGCCAGTTGATGAACAAGCTGCCAGTGATAAAGTTGCAAAGAATAATACTGTTTTATTCATTGTATTTATAACCCTAAAATTAGCTATTCAATTTTTATATTATATTCCAGTCTGACTTTATTTGTAACTCTGTTTTCCCGGACTATACTTTTACAAGTAGCTGATAAATACTCACATAATCTTGCCTTAAATATTTTAAGGGAGGTGTATCATGGCAATCGCACAATCACTACAAAAGTACCTGGCAGAAAATGGTGTTGCCTACGAGACAGTTCATCATACCCATACTAACTCCAGCATGAATTCGGCATACTCCGCGCATATACCCGGGAATCTCCTGGCAAAATCCGTAATTCTTAAAGATGATAATGGTTATATGATGGCTGTTGTACCCGCAACGGAACATGTAAAAACCCGCAAAGTAAATCACGCATTGAAACGTCACTTTGGCATTGCAACTGAACCTGAACTGGAATCGCTATTTACTGATTGTGAATTAGGTGCAATTCCTGCCGTGGCGCAACCTTATTCAATGGAGGCTGTTGTTGATCATAAATTTGATGATTGCTCAGATATATACATTGAAGGAGGGGATCACGAAGAGCTTGTACACATTAAAGGGACTGCGTACCGTAGGTTAATGAAAAATTCACAACATGAAAATATTTGTTAAGTCGGATCTTGTTAGCGCCAGGAGTAATGTACTCCTGGTTTTTTTGTCTTAATTTTATGAACTTGTAACTGTTACCCCTGTCTCAATCTTGTAAAGTAATTCAGCCCGGTAAAATTAAATAAAAATATCCATGTCTTAAATTTAAGACAACAAGGTAAGATTTTTTATGAGAAAAATCACGGTTGTATTTTTCTTCATCTTAAGCCTATCAGCTTTTGCCGGCAACTTGCATGTTGAAAGTGGAAGTAAAAAGAATACTTTGATTGAGCTGTATACATCAGAAGGGTGCAGTAGTTGCCCACCTGCCGAAGAATATCTAAACATGTACAAAAATAATTCAGAACTGTGGAAAACCTGGATCCCCGTCGCTTTTCATGTTGATTACTGGGATTATATTGGTTGGAAGGATCGGTACGCTGAAAAAAAATATGGTCAGCGTCAGTCACGTTATGCAAAGCTAAAACATGTTTCTACCGTTTATACACCGGCTTTTATGGTTAATGGCCAAAACTGGCGCACGGGATTTTTTTCACGGGAATTAAAAGAGTCAAACATTGATGTTGGAAATCTTTCGCTAAATATTGAAAATGGTTTAATTAATGCAAATTTTAAATCACTTAAGAAAATTGCTTCAGCATTAAAGTTAAATGTTGCTTTGCTAGGCATGGATTTATCAACCTATATCGAACGTGGTGAGAATTCTGGACGTAGTGCAAAACACGAATTTGTCGTTGTTGGTTTTAGTTCAAAGCAAAGTAACAATAGCAATTGGAAAATACCTTTACCGAAAAAACATTATCACGGGGCTAAAAAATATGGCCTGGCCGTGTGGGTGAGCGAGGGTAATGATCCTACACCTGTTCAGGCAACAGGAATGTTTTTACCATCATACAATGAATAACTGGGTATTAAATTTCACCAAGTGAAGAGGGTGACATTGACCAACTGAGTACCCATGTCGCGTGTTCATTTCGTTCGAGGCAAATAATAGTACCGGTTTCAAAACTGATATTGGATAAAAAAGCATCTTCACCGGTTAAGGCGGTCATCAGGTTTGGGACAAACGGGAGATGACTTGTGATCAGAGTGTCTTCATTCCAGTCATTAATTTCAGTAATAACAGAATGAGGTTCATCATTGGGTGCAATGTGTCTATGAATAGCTGTAGTCGCATCAGGGGAAATAATTGAGGTCATGATTTCTGCTGTTTCACGCGCACGTTTCTTTGTGCTATGGAAAACCTGTGAAAAACTCACCCCATTTTTATCCAGCTGCCGGGCAAGTTTTTCAATTCGTAGTTTTCCGTTATCGCTTAAACCCCGTTCGGGATCTTTATCAGGTGAAAGGGCTTCACCGTGGCGCATGAGATAAAGTTTCATCAGCTTTGCTTTCAGCCGTAAGTACAAAGATAAGCGGTTGCTACATCAACCTTGAGTTGGAATTTCTCATTTGCGGCAACAATAAAACTGTCACCCTGGTTGTAAGTCTGCCATTCATCGGTACCTGGCAACATCACGGTTAAGGCTCCGGAGACAACGGTCATAGTTTCTTTTTGCGAGGTAGCAAATTCATATTCACCCGTTTCCATGACACCAACCGTGGCGGGTAATGTTGAAGTCTGAAAGCCAATTGATTTGACCTTACCATCAAAGTATTCGTTTGTTTCGAGCATGATTTTTCCTGTTTATTTCTGTGATTTTTATTCGGGATCTTCCATCAGGTGATCAAGTTCATCTTCCATGTGCATTTCGGTAAGTTCAGTAAAACCACCAATCCATTTACCATCAATGGCTATCTGCGGAACCATACGTGCATGATTAGAAATTTCCAGCATTTCTTTTAATAAGTCACGATCAAGATCGATACGTGCTTCTTCATAGCGGATATTCCACTTGGTTAACAGGCTTTTTGTTTTTTCACAAATCGGACAAACACCTGTGCTATAAACTTTTACTCTAGGCATATGCTTTTCTATTCTTTAGTTTTTGTTATGAGATTTTGTAATTTAATATATTAT
>JAOUOK010000149.1 GCA_029880425.1 Gammaproteobacteria bacterium | reverse complement strand
CCGCGATAACAGCTGGGTTACGTGGGTCATCTTCAGGAATACCGGCTTCGACTTTACCTACGATGTCAGCACCAACGTCTGCACCCTTAGTAAAGATACCACCACCTAAACGAGCAAAGATAGAAATCAACGAGCCACCAAATGCCAAGCCGACTAAAGAATGTAGCGCAGCATCCTGTGAAACACCCATACTGTTTAAAAATGTGTAATAACCCGCTACACCTAGAAGGCCAAGGCCAACTACTAACATACCGGTAATTGCACCACCTTTAAACGCAACTTGTAGAGCAGGGTTGATACCTTCTCTTGCTGCTTCGGCTGTACGTGAGTTGGCCCGCACAGAAACATGCATACCAATGTAGCCCGCTGCACCTGAGAGAAGTGCACCAATGGCAAAACCAATGGCAGTGTATGCGCCTAAGGCCATCCACATTGCAACAAAAAGAATGACGCCTACTACCGAAATGGCTTTATATTGTCGAGCCAGGTAGGCGATGGCACCTTCTTGTATTGCACCTGATATTCGTCTCATCTCATCGTTACCTTGCGATTTCGATAAAACGCTAAAGATGGAAATTACGCCGTAAGCTATGCCGGCGAGGGCACAAACTAGGGCAATTATAAGACCTGTGGACATGATGCTTCTCCCTTCATGATTAAATGGTAAAACTTTTAATTTAGTATATTAGAGTTTTTTAATATTGCAAATATCTATGAAACAAAGACTAACGGGTTTTTTAGCATAGCGTTATCATGTGTTTTTATCGGTCTATCTTACTACTTAATATGCTTAAATTACGCACACTTAGACTTATTTTCAAGCATTGATTTAGATCAAAAAAAGGAAGGTTTTATTAAAATACTTCAGCTTACTCTGGAGTTAGCAGATTTGTCTAAGTTACTGTAAAATAAGCGCCTTCGTTAAGTTTGAACGGACTTCTGGGAAATTCACTTGCATACACGTATAAAAATTTGTGGCATCAATCATCTCGATGATGCACTCAAGGCAGTTGAGTGTGGTGCGGATGCAATTGGAATTATTTTTGTTGAAAAAAGTCCACGCTATGCCAGCCTGACAGAAGCTCGTGTGATCGCAGAATCTATGCCGCCATTTGTTACCGTGGTAGGTCTTTTTATGGATGCACCAGAAGAAAAAGTTAGGGAAGCACTTAAGGTTGTGCCTCTGAACTTACTGCAGTTTCATGGTGATGAATCAGCGGAATATTGTGATCAATTCAATATGCCGTATATCAAGGCTTTAAGAATGCGTGAAAATGTAAACGTGGTAGCTTATGCTCAGGAATATCCGAATGCCTCGGGCATTTTATTAGATGCCTATCATAAAGGTATGGGTGGGGGTACCGGGCAAACATTTGACTGGAATATGATTCCTGCTGATGTACCTTTACCGCTAATTTTAGCCGGTGGATTAACACCTGATAATGTGGCTGCTGCAGTAGAACAGGTACGACCTTATGCTGTTGATGTGAGCAGCGGGGTGGAGTCAGAGCCATCTGTAAAAGATCATAAAAAAATTGAACAATTTATTAAAGAGGTACAACGCGTTGGCACAAGCTAAAGCAGAATCAAAGTATCAACAACCTGATGATAGAGGTCATTTTGGTGTTTATGGTGGTCTCTTCGTCGCCGAAACATTAATGGAGCCGTTAACCGAGCTTCGTCGGGCCTATGAAAAATACATGCTGGATAAAGAATTCCTGGCAGAGCTTGACTGGGAATTGCAAAATTATGTTGGTCGTCCGTCACCCCTGTATTTTGCTGAACGTTGGTCTAAGGAACTCGGTGGAGCGAAGATTTATCTTAAGCGTGAAGATTTAAATCATACCGGTGCACACAAAGTAAATAATACGGTTGGGCAGGCCTTACTCGCTAAGCGTATGGGTAAAACGCGCATTATCGCTGAAACCGGTGCTGGCCAACATGGTGTGGCAACTGCAACAGTTTGTGCACGTTTGGGGCTTGAGTGCGTGGTATACATGGGACAGGTTGATATTGAGCGCCAGGCGGCAAATGTTTTTCGTATGAAATTATTAGGTGCAACTGTTGTACCTGTAACCGCCGGTTCTGCAACACTAAAAGATGCTTTAAATGAAGCGATGCGTGACTGGGTAACGAATATTGACAACACATTTTATATAATAGGTACGGTTGCCGGGCCTCATCCTTACCCTGCAATGGTGCGTGATTTTCAAACAATTATTGGCCGCGAAGCACGTGAACAAATTCAACAGCATGAAGGTCGTTTACCTGACGCCTTAGTCGCCTGTGTGGGTGGTGGTTCCAATGCCATTGGTCTTTTTCATCCGTTTATTGATGATAAAGATGTTGCCATTTATGGTGTCGAGGCTGCTGGTGATGGTATTGAAACAGGTAACCATGCCGCACCGTTATGTGCAGGGCAGCCGGGTGTACTCCATGGCAACCGCACTTACCTGGTTGAAGATGAAAATGGCCAGATTATTGAAACACACTCTATTTCAGCAGGATTAGACTATCCCGGTGTAGGTCCGGAGCATGCCTGGTTAAAAGATTGTGGTCGTGCTCAGTATGTCGCAATTGATGATAAAGAGGCTTTACAGGCTTTTCATGATCTAACAAAAATTGAAGGCATTATCCCGGCTTTAGAATCCAGCCATGCGCTGGGTTATGCCTCTAAACTCGCACCGACTATGGATAAGGATAAAATTATCATCGTGAATTTATCAGGTCGTGGAGATAAGGATATTCATACCGTGGCAAATATTGAGGGGATCACGCTGTGATAGATTATGTGAGCAGAATCCAGGCAAGATTTGAATTAAGGGCTAATGAAGGCCGTAAACTCCTGATCCCGTATTTCACAGCCGGTGATCCTCAGCCAGAAGTTGCAGTGCCGATGATGCATGCCATGGTGGAAGCGGGTGCTGATTTAATTGAATTAGGTGTTCCTTTTTCTGATCCCATGGCAGAAGGGCCGGTTATTCAAAAAGCCATGGAAAGGGCATTAGAGTTCAACGTGAGTTTGCATGATGTTATTGCCATGGTGGCTGAGTTTCGTCAGAAAGATAAAGAAACTCCTGTAATATTAATGGGTTACCTAAACCCGGTTGAAATAATGGGCTATGCAGAATTCGCTAAACAAGCATCTCAAGCAGGTGTTGATGGCCTTTTGACCGTTGATATTCCTCCTGAAGAAGCGGAAGAATATGTTAAAGAGATGAAAGCAGAAGGAATTGACCGTATTTTCCTCATTGCACCGACAACAACAGAAGACAGAATTAAGGCCATTAGTGATGCCAGTGGCGGTTTTTTGTACTATGTTTCTTTAAAAGGTGTGACTGGTGCGGGTCACCTGGACGTAAAAGCGGTACAGGATCGCGTTTCAACTATTCGTACATTGACAGATTTGCCGGTCGGAGTAGGCTTCGGCATTAAAGATGCGGAATCTGCGGCCAGTATTGGCAATGTAGCGGATGCGGTTGTAGTTGGCAGTGCAATCGTAAAACGTATTGAGGAAAATCTCGATTCAGTCGATAATGCTATTAAATCGGTGTGTGAATTATTATCCGAAATGCGCAAGGCCCTGGATGCATAATTCGATTTACAGTAAGTAAAGCCGAGAATATATACTGGATAGACAAACATAAAAAGACAGGATTTTTTTAATGAATTGGTTTACTAAATTATTACCAGAACGTATCCGAATTGATGGTGAATCACGTAAAAGTGTACCCGAAGGTTTATGGACAAAATGCAGTGCCTGTGGTGCTGTTTTATACCGTGCAGAAATGGAACGTAATTTAGATGTTTGTCCCAAGTGTGATGAACATGCCCGCGTAGGTGCACGCTGGCGCCTGGAAAGATTTCTTGATGAAGAAGGGCGTGTTGAGATTGGAGAAAACTTGCAACCCGTCGATGCACTTAAATTTAAAGACTTAAAAAAATATAAAGATCGTATTACCCAGGCCCAAAAAGCGACAGCTGAAAATGATGCCTTAATCGTGATGAAAGGTTCGGTTAAAGGTGTGCCTGTTGTTGCCGCGGCATTTGAATTTAAGTTCATGGGCGGTTCAATGGGGTCTGTTGTTGGTGAACGTTTTGTTCGTGCTGTTAATGTTTGTTTAAAAGAAAATATACCACTTGTCTGTTATTCAGCCAGTGGTGGTGCACGTATGCAGGAAGCCCTGTTCTCGTTAATGCAAATGGCAAAAACCAGTGCAGCACTGGCTAAAATGCGTAAACAATCTTTACCCTTTATTTCAATTTTAACTGACCCGACGATGGGTGGTGTTTCAGCCAGTTTAGCCATGTTAGGAGACATCAATATTGCTGAACCGAATGCATTAATTGGTTTTGCCGGTCCCCGCGTAATTGAACAAACAGTGCGTGAAGTGCTTCCAGAGGGTTTTCAACGCAGTGAGTTTTTATTAGAGCATGGTGCGATTGATATGATTGTTGATCGTCGTGATATGCGAGATAAAGTAGCAAACCTGTTAAGCATGATGATGCATAAACCCGCAGCCTAATCTTTGAAGTGATTAACCGCTAAGGACAAAGAAAGAAAATATTTACGCAGAGGACACGGAGGTTCACAGAGAAATAAGTTTTGTAAACTCTGTGAACCTCCGTGTCCTCTGTGGTTATTGTTATTTAATTTTTTATCAAGATATTATTTTTTCTATTTTTTCGAGCTTGAAATAATGCGGTTTTCTTCTCTCCCAGAATGGTTAAATTGGCAACAAGGTTTGCATTCTTCAAGCATTGAGCTCGGACTTGAACGGGTTGCCGAGGTTTTTCAGCGGTTGCATTCTTCTTTGCCCGCTATTCCTGTTATCAGCGTGGCAGGTACTAACGGGAAAGGTTCAAGCGTGGCCTTGCTCGAAACGATTTATCAAAATGCAGGTTACCGAACTGCAGCTTACACATCACCACATATCCTTCATTATAATGAACGTCTTCACCTCGATGCTGAAGAAGTTTCTGATCAGCAAATTTGCGAGGCATTTGAACGTATTGATCAGGCTCGCTGTCAGGGTGATGAAATTTCACTGACCTATTTTGAATTTGGCACACTTGCCGCATTGGATATATTTTACCGCGCCAAACCTGAAGTCATTATTCTTGAAGTTGGTTTAGGTGGACGATTAGACGCGGTGAATATTATTGATGCCGATATCGCGTTGATTACATCCATTGGCATAGATCATACCGCCTGGTTGGGGCATGACCGCGAAACAATCGCCAGGGAAAAAGCCGGTATTATGCGTAAGGGTTGCCCGGTGGTTTTCAGCAGTCCGGATATGCCTCGTAGCATTAAACAAGCGGCTGATGAGGTGGGGGCGGTCTTATACCAACGCGGAAAAGATTTCGACTGGAAAAATGGGATGGGTTATGCCGCCTGGGACTGGAAATCAGATAAACATCAACGTTCAGCATTACCGACTCCCAGTTTACGTGGTAACCATCAGCTCGATAATGCAGCAGGTGTGCTAATGGTTATTGAGTGTTTAGCCGATAAACTTCCAGTGAGTCAAAAACAGGTGAAAGCGGGATTGTTATCGGTCTCGGTAATGGGGCGTTTTCAGTGTATTGGAGGCGACCCGATG
>JAOUOK010000148.1 GCA_029880425.1 Gammaproteobacteria bacterium | reverse complement strand
GATATCAGGAAATATATCAGCATGATCATATTCAAGGTTATTTAATATTAAAGTACGGGGATGGTAATGAACAAACTTGGAACGCTTATCAAAAAAAGCCGTATCATATTCATCCGCTTCAACAACAAAGAAAGGTGTTTCACCGAGCCTCGCAGAGACACCAAAATTCCCCGGTATTCCGCCAATTAAAAAACCCGGTGCGAGTTTATTATCTTCCAACAACCACGCTAATAAACTCGCTGTTGATGTTTTGCCATGTGTACCTGCTACCGCAAGTACCCAGCGACCCTGTAACACAAAATCAAGCAACCATTGCGCACCAGAGGTATAACGCAGGCCCTGTGCTAAAACTGCTTCAACCGACGGGTTTCCACGCGAGAGCGCATTACCAATTACAACAATATCAGGTTCAGGTTTTAAATGTCCCGGGTCATAACCCTGCATAAGAGTTATGCCCTGTTCCTGTAATTGTGTACTCATTGGCGGATAGACGTTGACATCTGAGCCGCTGACCTCGTGTCCTAATTCCCGCGCAAGCAATGCTAAACCACCCATAAAGGTGCCACAGATTCCAAGAATATGAATATGCATAGATAATTATTATCCTGATAAAAACGTCACTGGTTTTGTGTTGGGATTAAAATATCCGCGATAAATAATCCAAAAATAAAATAACTGAATGATAGTATCATGGCCAGTAACAGGTTTACCGAAAACGCGTGACGAAAAATATACGAATTAACTGTTAAGCGCCAGATAGTATCGGCTATGATATAAAAAGCAAATGATTTAGCTTCTGCTGCTGCCGAGTTCATCACAATTAAACCGGGTAGCAACACCAGCGAAATAAGGAAGCCAGAGGCAGAAAATGCTGTCAGTGTCTGTACAGCACGTGACGAATAACCTACCAGCCATAACAACAGGTAAATCGCACTTAATAATATAATGTTATAGACAGCAACAATTTGTAATACCTCCATGCCTTCAAAGCGAGGGATTAAAATTGAGGTCGAAAAACTATCAATGATGACAGCAGCAAAAACGGCTGCAATTAATAAATTTCGCCCTGCTGGAACATCTTGTGGTCCGGCCCTTAAGCGGCATATATCCCAGAATATTTTAAATAAGCGCAACATAACAACTTTTAACTTGTATTTAATAATTAGTGATAATTAGCAGGTAATAAAACATTACCCATATTGTTATTGTTAATATCTTACCTTGCATGACTCGTACAAGAAATAGCATTTTGCTATTATAAAGCCTTAATCGACCTTCAGGACTTTATTAAATGTCAAATAAAAATGAGAGTAAGGATGAATACGATTTTTTGTATGTAGATAATAATGATGCATTACAAAAACTCTGCGAATCAATAAAAGATGCCACAATACTTATTCTTGATACCGAATTCATTCGCGAGAAAACATATCGCGCCAGGCTTTGCCTGATACAAATTGCAACAGATAACCTGATAGCCTGTGTCGACCCCATAGCAATTGATGATATCAGCGCTTTAATGAAAATCATTCATGATACAAGCAAGCTTAAAGTTCTTCATGCTGCGAGGCAGGACTATGAAATATTTTATGATCTGGATAAAAAATTACCCCAACCACTTTTTGATTCGCAACTGGCTGCAAGCTTACTGGGTCTTGGTGACCAGGTCGGCTATGGCGCACTGGTTAGTAAAATTTTAGGTGTTCAGCTTGATAAAGCCCATACACGTACAGACTGGAGCAAGCGTCCACTGAGTCATGCACAACTTCGTTATGCCAGCGATGACGTCTATTATTTACGGCAACTTTACCCGCTATTAAAACAACAACTCATTGAACAGGGCCGGGAAGACTGGCTCAATGATGAGTTCCAGGCATTATGTGAACCCGGTTTGTATATTACTCACCCAGAAGATGCATGGAATAAGGTAAAAGGAATAAACCGTTTAAGGCCAAGGCAATTAGCCGCGGCAAAAAATATTGCCCAATGGCGTGAAGAAATGGCTATTAAAAGCGATAAGCCCCGCCGCTGGATCCTTGCAGATGACATCCTGCTTGCTGCTGCGCAATTAATGCCAAAAAATATTTCACAGCTAAACAGCATCGTTAATATAAAAAAATCAACCACAGAAAATTCCGGTGACGCGATTCTTAACTGTATAAAAAATGCATTTGAACTTAGTGAGACCGAACTTCCATCAGTTGCCAGGCCAACACGGCTCAGTGCAGACCAGGAAATTATCGCCGATCTACTAATGACACAACTAAAGCTGGTTGCAAATGAGCAAAATATCAGCCCGGCAAATATTGCCAGCCGAAAAATGATAGAAAAAGTCATTAATGGTGAAAAGGATATACCGCTATTAAAAGGATGGCGCTACCACCTGGCAGGTGAAAAAATACAGCAATTACTCAATGGCGAACATTGTTTACAAATAAAAAATAACAAAGTTATCCCTGTTGAACCATCATAAATATTAGCCCCGATAATGAAACATAAAAAAGCATATCAATACCCCTGGCGTTACAATAATACATTCAAGGTATTGGTTGATGGTAATGAATATTTTACCGAAATGCTTAACGAGATAACGAATGCAAAAGAGCATGTTTTATTAGAGCAATACCTGTTTGAGTCAGGAAATACTGCAGACCAGTTTATAACTGAATTATGCCTGGCAGAAGAACGTGGCGTTCGTGTTTATGTCTTATTAGATGACTACGGTTCAGCCGGTTTAAGTGACGATGACAAGAAAAAATTAACCTCTGCCGGTGTTAGTTTACACCTCTATAATCCCGCCAGCATATTCCATTTTGGTAAGAGCCTGAAACGTGATCACAGGAAACTTCTTGTTGTTGATAATTATACGGCTTTTATCGGTGGTGCATGCATTACGGATAAATTCACTCCTGATATCAAAAATAAATACTGGCATGATGTCATGTTAAAAATACAGGGAGATATTGTTATCGATTTGATTGATTCATTTAATGATACCTGGAAGAAACAAAAAGAATCACTGCAAATCTTTCAACAAAGAAATGAGCTTCCTGAAAAGAAGACCCGGCAAAAAGCCCGTGTACTAATTTCAGCAGGCAGTGAAAAAAATGAAATCATTCGTTCTGTTATCAAACGAATCCGAGCAAGTAAAAGACAGGTATGGTTAACCTCGCCTTATTTTATCAGCAGCTGGAAAATAAGGCGTGCGCTACGTTACGCGGCAAAAAGAGGTGTTGATGTCAGGCTAATTTTTCCCGGGCCATACAGTGACCATAAATGGATAACATATGGTATTCAACGTTATTATCAACGACTGTTAAAAGCGAATGTCGCTGTTTATGAATTCCAGCCGCGCTTTAGCCACGCAAAAATTATCCTCTGCGATGACTGGTATACCATTGGTTCTAGTAACCTGGACCTGTGGAACCAGTTTCTCAACCTTGATGCCAATATTGAAATTTATGATACAGATAGTCAAAAACAAATACTGGATTTATTTGAATCTGATTTTTCAAAGAGCAACCAGATTCTGTTACACAAATGGAACGCACGCTCTTTTCTTCAGCATGCAAAAGAAATCATTTCAGGTGTTATGATAAGAATACTAAGGGCAGTCAGCAGAAAGTTTAAGCGTTAATCAGCTTGCTCGTCTTGTTGCGTATTTAATACGATAAGTGACATATCATCATGGGCTTTACCCCCATTGAGATGTGAAGTAATAACATCAACAATATTATCACGCAATGTCGCACTATCAGAAGCTGATTTTATAGTATCTAACAACATAGCTTCATCAAAAATCTCACCATCACTATTTTTTGCTTCTACCAGGCCATCTGAATACATAACAACAGTATTATTACCTTCACAACTATAAAACTCAGTTTTCGAATCAAAACTTTCATCCGGCAAAATACCTAGCGCAAGATGTTTTGAATCAAACCTTTTAACTATTTTTCTCTTTTCATTACTGACAAAAACAGAAGGATTACCACCATTCCATATTTCTAAAATATTATTCTCTAAATCAACAAGTAACAGGGTAATCGCGACAAAGCGGTTAATCGGCATAATAAACTTTAATTGTTTATTCATTTCCCGGGCAATATTACCTATCGAAAAACCTTTATTTGCCATTTGATAAAATGTTTGTGAAACAGGCAACAATGGAAGTGCAGCAGTTAAACCATGCCCGGTAGAATCTGCATGTAAAAGATACAAACGATTTGCAGATGATTTGTTGGCAACAATTAAATCACCACTAAAAAGTGTCGCCGGTGTATGCCAGATATAAAAGTGTTTTCCGGCAAGATGCTTTCCAGTGTTAAACAGGCTTTCCATCAGTTCATAAGCCATTTCCTGCTCACGCTCTTCTGCCTGTTTATACTGTATCAGCTCTAACATGGTATCAGTAAGCTTATGCTGGATATCAGATATACGCTGAACAGCCTTTAACTTAGCCCCCAGAATATTAAATTCAATGGGTTTAGTAATGTAATCATCCCCCCCCACATCAAGACCTTTTACTTTATCTTCTTCAGAAGCAAGCGCACTCATGAATATAACAGGAACCCAGTTAACCCCTGCCAGCGCTTTAATTTTTGCCGTTGCCTCAAGTCCGTTCATACCAGGCATCATAATATCCATTAAAATAATATCCGGGGACTCAGATTTAAATTTCTCGATGGCTTCTTCGCCTGACTCGGCGGTAATGACTTCGTAATTTTGTTTAATTAGGAATTGACAAAGAACCTTGATATTTACAACATTATCATCGACAGCTAAAATTTTTGCTTTAATATCACTCATATAAACTATAGTATTTTAACTGTCCCTTCAGGTTCTTCTGCATATTGATCGCGAATTTTAAGTATCTCAGGCAATATTTCAATAAACACTTCAACTAAGCGTGGATCAAAATGTTTACCACTTTGCTCCCTGAGAAAATCAATCGCGTTATCAACCGGCCATGCTTCTTTATATGGCCGCTCGGTCGTTAATGCATCAAATACATCAGCAATAGCAACAATACGCCCGACCAAGGGAATATCATCACCGGCAAGTTGCCTCGGGTATCCCGAGCCATCCCATTTTTCATGGTGATTTTGGCAAACTTCAGCAGCCATATCCATGAGCTCAAAATCTGAACCTGATAAAATTTCTACCCCAATATCAACATGAGTTTGCATGATTTTCCATTCATCTGCATCCAGTTTCCCAGGTTTTAATAACACATTATCTGGAATACCGATTTTACCAATATCATGCATGGGGCTAGCATTAAGTAACATTTCTGCTTCGGCTTCACTCATACCTGCAGCAATAGCAAGTTGTTGAGAGTAACGGCTCATACGAACAATATGAAACCCTGTCATATCATCACGATATTCTGCAGCCCTGCCCAAACGGCGAATAACTTCCAGCCGTGTATCATGAAGCTCTCGTGTACGCACCTTAACCATACCATCAAGAACCTTATTCTGATCTTTTATGGCTTTGGTCATAATCCGTACTTCCAGCATATTGCGAATACGGGTCATCAGCTCAACCCGGTCAAAAGGCTTAGCCAAAAAATCGCGCGCACCTAAATCCAGCGCTTTTATTCGGGACT
>JAOUOK010000147.1 GCA_029880425.1 Gammaproteobacteria bacterium | reverse complement strand
TGGTATCACGATTTTATCGAAAAATACGGCTGTTAAATGGAATGATTACCGCATTAACATCGTGGACACACCGGGGCATGCTGATTTCGGTGGTGAAGTAGAACGAGTTCTTTCTATGGTGGATTCCGTGCTGTTGCTGGTTGATGCAGTTGAAGGCCCGATGCCACAAACACGTTTCGTAACTGAAAAAGCATTAAAACGTGGTTTACGTCCGATTGTTGTTGTAAATAAAATTGACCGTCCGGGCGCGCGTCCTGAATGGGCTTTGGATCAAACATTTGAATTATTTGATCGCCTTGGTGCGACAGATGAGCAGCTGGATTTCCCGGTTGTTTATGCTTCAGGTTTAAATGGTTTTGCAGGTTTAGAACCAGAAGTACGTGAAGGTGACATGACGCCATTATTTGAGGCGATCGTTGAGCACGTGCCTGTTCCTCCGGTTGATATTGATGGTTCTTTACAGCTTCAGGTATCTTCTCTTGATTACAATAGTTTTGTGGGTGTAATTGGTATTGCGCGTATTGCCCAGGGCAAAATTAAAAAGAACGAAGCCGTTACACTTATTGATGCTGATGGCAAAACACGCAACTGTCGTGTGCAAATTATTTATGGTTTCCTCGGACTTGAGCGTGTTGAAGTTGACCAGGCTGAAGCCGGTGACATTATTGCCTTTACCGGTATTGATGGTTTACGTATCTCAGATACGCTTTGTGATCCGGCTCACGTGGAAGCATTACCGCCATTATCGGTTGATGAACCTACACTGAGCATGACTTTCCAGGTTAATAACTCTCCACTTGCCGGTCAGGATGGTAAGTATGTAACTTCACGTAATATCCAGGAGCGGCTTGAACGTGAGCTTATTCATAACGTGGCATTACGTGTAGAGCCAGGTGATTCACCGGATAAATTCCGTGTATCAGGCCGTGGTGAATTACATTTATCTATTTTAATTGAAAATATGCGTCGTGAAGGATTTGAGCTTGGTGTATCACGTCCAGAAGTAATTGTGCGTGAAGTCAATGGCGTTAAAGAAGAGCCTTACGAGCAGCTCACTGTGGATGTTGAAGAGCAACACCAGGGCAGTGTCATGGAAAAACTCGGCCAACGTGGTGGTGACCTGAAAGATATGGTTCCAGATGGGCATGGTCGTGTTCGCTTAGACTTTATTATTCCAGCACGTGGACTTATTGGTTTTAGAACAGAATTCATGACAGCGACACAAGGTACGGGTTTAATCTATAGCGTATTTGATCACTATGGCACGGTTAAAACAGGTGACTATGGTCAACGTAATAATGGCGTGTTGATTTCAAACGGTAAAGGTAACGCGGTTGGTTTCTCACTATTCAACTTGCAAGAACGCGGACGCATGTTCCTTGATCATGGTGATGAAGTGTATGAAGGCATGATTGTAGGTATTCATTCTCGTTCGAATGACCTGGTTGTGAACGTTTTAAAAGGTAAGCAGTTAACAAATGTACGTGCATCGGGCACAGATGAAGCAATTTCATTAACGCCACCGATTAAACAAACATTAGAGCAAGCATTGGAATTTATTGATGATGATGAACTGGTTGAAGTGACACCACATAATATTCGCTTGCGTAAAAAGTTATTAACTGAAAATGAACGTAAGCGTGCGAGTCGCGAAGCTAGTTAATTTTCTCGTCATTCCGGAAAGGTCGTAGACCTTATACCCCTCAAGGGGGTACTGAAAAGGGTCCGGAATCCAAGAACCAAAAATAAAAAGGCCAGACAATTGTCTGGCCTTTTTTATTATTAATAATTGCTTCTATTTATTATTCATTACAGATTAATAAAAAGAGGAAGTTATTCTGGTAATCCTGCTTTTCGAAGATCATCTAAAAGAGCGAGTTTTAAACTGGTGTCCGCAATTGGAATTGTTTTTTCTATGTCAGAAATGGTGGCAGTTGGATTTAGTGCCTGTATTTCATCAATCATCCATTGCGCATCGTTTAATCGGCCGGCCTTTATATAACTCGCTGCGAGAAAAAGCTTAACCTGTATAGCATTTTGGTTTCTGCCCTGTGCTTTCTCAAGTTCAGTTATAGCGGAATTATAATCAGCTTTCATGTAATAGGCGCTTCCATGCGTAAATAAATATTGCCAGGAGTAAAAGGGGTTGAGTTGCATCCCCTTTTTGTTTAGTTCTAGGGCTTGTTGAGGTTGACCAAGATACATTTTTATTAAAGCATGCAAACCGTATCCGTCTGCATAATTGGGGGCAATTCTGATAGCCTCTGTTATTGCCTTCTCTGCTTTGTCATATTCTTTACGTGTGAGATAGATAAAGCTAAGGGCCCAGTAAGTTTGGGGTGTAGAGTTATCTAAAGAAACCGCTTTTTTTGCCAGCACCTGGGCTCGATCCAGTGTTTCAGTTGGGGTTTCGACCCACCCTCTTTGATAGTCAAATATGAGGGTTATCGCCATTGCACCATATGCCCGGCCGTAATTAGGATCAAGTGAGATTGCTTTTTGATACGCTTCACGAGCTTGTTTAAAAGACTCTTTCGTTCTGAGCATAGAAATCTTCTGACCCTCCTGAAAGTAGTCGTATGCTTTCAGGCTTGCAGTTGCTCTTTGTGCCAGGCGTCTTTTTTCCTGGTTTGTTATCTTAACGGTGAGTGCCTTTACAATACTGTCCGTTACTTCATCCTGAACAGAAAATACCTCAGTTAAATTCCTGTCATAGCGTTGAGCCCATACATTGAATCCCGTCATTGAATTTACAAGTTGCACATTAACCCGGATGGCATCACCAAATTGCTGAATACTTCCCTTAAGAACAAAATTAACGTTGAGATCAGTTCCCACTTTTATTGATGAAATTTTTTTACCTTTATATGTCGAAGAAGTATTACTGGAGATTACAAGTACATTTGATAAACGGGACAGGTCAGTAATGATATCTTGCGTGATCCCATTTGCAATATATTCTTGTTTTGGATCGTCACCTATATTGTCAAAAGGAAGAACTACAATTGACTGTGGGGAAGCAGCGCTATTGCGAACCGGGATGACTGAGGATGTTGATGGCCACAGCGATATTAATGCAAATACAAAAATACCTGCCAGCGTAGCTATACCAGTTTTGTGTGTTGGCCAGGATAGTAGCGCTTTGCGTGATTGATTTATTAATAGTTTGGAAGTATCGATTTCTGATTCATGATCGCCTGGGTATGTAACCGATGCAATGAGTTGGTATCCCTTTTTAGGAATAGTGGCAATATAATCTGGGTGTCGCGCATTATCTTGCAAGGCTTTGCGCAACTTGATTACCGTATTAGTGATCGCATCATAACCAACCACGGCTCCACTCCAGACATCGCGCTCAAGTTCTTCCCGGCTAATTACTTCACCAGGACGCGAGGCAAAATAGATCAGTACATCCATGGCCTTGGGTTCAAGATGTACAATTTCATTGCCACGTGAAAGTACGCCTTCTGTGGGTGACACCCGCCACTCATTGTTTAATAAAAGGTTAGATTCACTATGTTTCATGCTGTTTCGTTTGTGCTGAAATTTTGAAGCATATTAAATAAATTTAATATAGAGCAGATCAAAATTCATAACATCCTGTTATTTAGTATCGTAGTATTTTCATCGTTTTATCGTCGTTGTTCCGTGGGGATTTTATAATTTTTTTCATCAATACTCGTTTTGCCATCAATCATGCTAAGTCGCTACATTAGTAATAGGTCATTTTTATACATGAGGCAATAAATAAGAAAGTTCGCTTAATGATAAGGATGTAATGATGAATACGTTATATAAAACCGGACTTGTTTGTATATCCTGCACCGTATTTTTGTTCTCATGTAACCACAATGCTAATAATAGGCAGGATAAAACTAAGTTTATTATGTCGAGTTATGCAGAACACTATTTCCCATTAACAGCAAAAGAAAACCTTGCTCGTTGTTCTGCCTATATACCAAATGAAGCAAAGGCTGTTGATAGTTTTCAATTATGTACCTCGAATCAGAATGGAAAAAATGAATACTATGCATGCCAGGATTTCATGGTTCAGAGCGAGCGGTTCAGGGTTTATTTTAAAGGGGGACGTTACCCCAGGATTATTGCACAGGTGAAAAAGAATGGGCACGCAGAAAAAATTCTCTGGCCTGATAAAATAAAAAACACTCAACCCGTGTGTAACATACCACCACCATCACGAATATCTTCCGGCTCAAAATTTGTTGGCGCAGGTATTTGCATCGATGATGATAACAAATCAACTGTTTGTGCAGTTTTCCGAAACAAAATACCCCGACGTAAAACAGTTTTAGAGCACATGGTTTTTTATAAGGCAGATGGTTCTGGTGTGAAACACGCTACATTAGTCCATACAGGTATTAATAATGATGCAATGCCAGCTGAGTTTGCATACCAGATTGGATTGAATTTACTAAAGACAGATTGTTGTCAACAACGTGGGCTTGAATATATTGAACAGGCTTACCAGTTATTTCCAGATTCAACACTCTACCGCACAACTTATCAGCTTTTCAGAAAACGACTTTCTAACGATATCAAGCATCAAGTATCTTCCTATAAATAAAGTTGCAGGTGAATATTTGCATAATAATTAACAGTATTAAATATTAGGTTGCCGTATTCACGGGAATGACAATAAATATAGATAACTCCCCATTTACCCTCTATTATAGCTATCATAAAAATCTCATGGAGGGACATCATGATCGGAAAAAAGAATATTATATTTGGTTTCATTTTTTTAGCATTCACAGCAGCCTTAGGCGCCATGATGGTCAACATGTACGAAGAGTACGGTGCAGTGTCCGGTGAAAAACAGGCAGCGGTGGGTCGCCTGGCTCAACTTAAAACCGATGGTTTTGAAGAAGAGCTGGAACCTTTAACAGCAAAACAAATCGCGATGGCGAATACCGATGGTATTCTTAGTATGAGTAAGCTGGCGAATGTTGAATTTGGTATTGATTTTATAAAAGGTGGACCGCATGCACACGGTAACCTTGAAGCATTATTAAATATTGTTGCCGGGTTTATTCTTTGTTTTGTTTCTATAGCGGCATGGCAAAAGCAATTACTGAGCTGGGGATTTATTCTTGGTACAATTTTACATGCGGGCATGATGATTCTTGAGCGGGTATTAAACCAGGAATGGGCTGGTATGGTATTACAGACAGGCATCGGTCCGATTTTAATCCTGGCTTCACTGTTTTTTATGGGTATTGCCGTCGCAGCCGGTTTTAAAACAGAAATGGTAAAAGATTAAATATTAGGCATTTTAACCTTAAAGAATCATAATGTAGGTGAGTCTGAAGACTGACCTACAAAGACCCCGGACTAATCTATGCGTCAACTTTATCCTGATATTAAACCGTATAAAATACATCATTTAAAAGTTGATGAACCCCATGTTTTATACGTTGAAGAAAGCGGTAACCCTGAAGGCATTCCTGTTTTGTTTGTTCATGGGGGCCCGGGTGCAGGTTGTGAAAATTATCACCGACGTTTTTTTGATCCCAATGTTTATCGTATTATTCTTTTTGATCAACGCGGTGCGGGTAAATCAACACCACATGCCGGGTTAGAAGGTAATACCACGCAG
>JAOUOK010000001.1 GCA_029880425.1 Gammaproteobacteria bacterium | reverse complement strand
ACCTGACTTCTTAAAAGCAGGTGGCATAATGACAGTACTCTTCCTGGTAGTGTCATTAACAATGCTAAACATCGTATTTTAATAATAAAACTTAATAATTAAACGGGGCAAAAATATTTTTTGCCCCGTTTTTATTTATATATATTTAATCGGGACATCACCCCGTTTTTTATTTTTAAAATGAAAAGGACATCATCATGTCCTGTTTTCTTAAATATAACTGAGGAATATTTTGTGAATAAGATTCTTGCCATATTTTCCATGCTTTTATTGCCAGGACTTGCATTAGCTTCAACTGGAGGTCAGAAACTCGAGTTAACTAATCATGCAGTCGGTTATGCTGCATTGATAATTTTTGCTATTGCTTATCTTTTAGTAATGGCTGAAGAGTTTACTCACTTACGAAAATCAAAACCCGTTATTCTTGCCGCAGGTATTATCTGGGCACTTATTGGTTATGTGTATGTAAGCAATGGCATGACGCACGAAGCTGAAGCGGCTGTCCGCCATAACCTGCTTGAATATGCAGAACTGATGTTATTCCTCCTGGTTGCGATGACATATATTAACGCCATGGCCGAACGCCAGGTATTTGATGCCTTACGTGCCTGGTTAATCAATAAAGGTTTTGGTTTCCGTTCATTATTCTGGATCACCGGTGTCCTTGCATTCTTTATCTCTCCCGTGGCAGATAACTTAACCACGGCTTTATTAATGGCCGCGGTAGTTATGGCCGTAGGTGGTGACAACCAGCGCTTTGTAGTACTTGCCTTAATTAATATCGTAGTTGCGGCGAATGCCGGCGGTGCATTCAGTCCATTTGGTGATATCACGACATTAATGGTCTGGCAAAAAGGGATTGTTGATTTCTGGGGCTTCTTTGCTTTATTCATTCCTGCAGTGGTTAACTTTGTTATCCCTGCAGCGATTATGCATTTTGCTATTCCAGATGAAAAACCAACTGCTGCCAATGAAGATGTACATCTAAAACGTGGCGCACTGATCATTGTTGCTTTATTCCTGTTAACCATCATAACCGCGGTTAGTTACCACAACTTCCTGCATTTACCACCGGTAATCGGTATGTTAACTGGCCTGGCCTACCTTAAGTTCTTTGGTTTTTACCTGAAGAAAACACACAACTTTGATATTGCACCCTATGATGAAGAACGTGCAAAAGAAAACATGGGTGATATTGTTCCCTTTGATGTTTTCAATAAAGTGGCTCAAGCCGAGTGGGATACCTTGTTATTCTTCTACGGTGTCGTAGTGGCAGTAGGTGGTCTCGGGTTCCTGGGCTACCTGGCTTTAGCTTCAGATGTGATGTACAACCAGTGGGGACCGACTTCAGCCAACATTGCGGTGGGGCTTCTATCAGCCGTGGTTGATAACATTCCTGTAATGTTTGCCGTACTGACGATGAATCCGGAAATGTCTGAAGGCCAGTGGTTACTTGTAACTTTAACTGCGGGTGTCGGTGGTAGCTTATTATCCGTGGGTTCTGCAGCCGGTGTTGCACTTATGGGTCAGGCACGAGGCGTCTATACCTTCTTTGCCCACCTTAAATGGTCATGGGCAATTGGATTGGGTTATGCGGCCAGTATCTGGGTCCACATGTGGATCAATTCAGCCATGTTTAAATAGCTGAATATATATAATAAAAAAGGGAAGCATGGCTTCCCTTTTTTATTTAAACCACTTAATCAGAGATAGAAAATTTCAAAAGAACACTATAAGATAAAACTACTAATAAGAAATATAAGGATAGATTATGCATAAAGCAGTAGGTGCTTTTTCCAGTTTACTCGATGCATTTAAAATGGCTGATGTTTCAATGCGTTATAGCCTGTTTGTCCCTCGGGCCTATAACCTTGCCCTTTCATTAGGATTTCAGCCCGGTAAAATCATGCCTTCACGTGCTTTTTGCTCAGATGAAAGTCAGGGCTATCCCATTATCCTTATCACCAAGCACTTTGGAACCTTTCCATTTAATCACGGTATGGTGGGGGGAATAGTCGCCACCGACAGGCATGGTCCTTATGCCCATCACGGTCAGGATCTCATTTTAATTCAGGCCAGCCACGTTGGTTACGATCCAGAAACAGGTCGTTTTGGTACTTACCGCCGTCTACAAACAGAAAACCAGAATGAAACTACGAACTGCGGTAAAATTTGTGGGGCACTTGACTGGTATATCAATGAATACGAATTCGCAAAAACTAATATCCTGCTCAAATTGGAAGATGGCGTACACAAAATCATTATTGACAATCAACTGAGCAATATCGATCGCCAGCAGGGCTTAATCTTAAAACTCGATAAATTTGTTAAAACTGATGATCGTGGCATCCCTATCCCTGAAGTATCAATGAGTACATCAAAAATGTTCAATGCCTTACCAGAACTGGTAGAACTTCTGGGGCACGACAAATGGACAACAGGTTCAACGACCCCTATAGATCATGCACTATATCCTGATCTGTTTTATTTCCGTCATATTACAAGCCAGGAAGATGAAGGTAGTGACCACCTGGAAAAAAATCTTATCAATGCCATGCCATATATCGTATATTCTAAATGGCCAGCTCTTGCTGCCGCCCAGGCAAATACCCAGGTTGAATTTGATCGTACATTTAGAAGCATAACTCTGGATCATGCCTATACAGGAAAAAAAGTCCTTTTTATCTCGGGACTAAATGTCGATATTTCACCACAAAAGGACCAGATATTTCCACTAACAAAATTTATACCGTGGGCTGCTTTTGTTCAGGATGAAAATGGCAATCAACAAACCTGGGAACAGGCCGAGCTCTTTGAAAAATTAATGCAACAAAGTGAAGAGAATCCTGATCAAATTAATTTAGAAGAAGCCATCGAGTTAATGCAGGGATTTAAAGAAATTAAGCTTCCATTTTAATAATGTGCGCGTGAATAATGGAATAACCAACAATATAGTTCTGGCTTCTATGTATAGAACTAGATACTGCTGATAAATATTGCTAGTATTTTGGCTTATAAAATAAAATAAAATAAAATAAGAAGTTGCCCCCCATATACTTCTTGTACTGTCAGAAAAATAAAGCACAAGTAGTCATAAAATTATGATTCAGCAATCAAAGTCATCTAACAAGAAGATAGTCCTCTCACTTATTACTTTGTTAATAACGACAGTAGTTTCGATTATTGGGATAATTTTCTACAGTGTAAATAAAGCTAATGAGATTGCTCATATATCTAAGCAGAACTATGTAGAAGCAACAATCCAGGAAAAGTTAAAGCATCATGAAGCCCTAACTAAAGACTATGCATACTGGGAAGATACCATAAAATATGCTTATCTAAGCCAGGATATGACCTGGATTAAAAATAATATTGGTGAGTATCTAACCGATACATTTAAAATCACTGACCTGTTCATAATTAATAGTCAAAATAACCCTGTCCTTGCACTCAAAGATGGCCAGGTTGAAAAATCAAACTTTCTTTCAATCAACAATGAGGCTTTAACAAGCCTGGTTGAAAAGGCACGACAATCTTATTCAAAACCTCCTGTTCCTGTTTCAGGTATTTTAATGATAAATAATATGCCTGCCCTTGTTGCTGTCTCGATACTGACATCTGAATACCGCAAGCCATTTCCATCACCTCGCCCGCTTTTAGTGATGGCAATACGCCTCGACCCGAATTATTTGCAAGTTATGTCGAAACAATACAGGTTAAAAGATTTATCTTTCATAAACAGTAACCAGGATAATTCTACTGTCAGCTCTGTAACAATAAAAAATTCGCTAAAGCAAACTCTTGGTAAGCTTTCCTGGCAACCTGAAAGACCTGGGAATTTAGTACTTACAGAAATCCAATTACCTTTACTTATACTGATTGTAATTATCACCATAATAAGCATGATGATTATAAAGATCTCAAGAGCCACTACCCATGAATTAGAAAAAGCCTATGATGCTTTAACATTCAACGCTTATCATGATGCTCTTACAGGTTTATCAAATCGAAATTTTTTTAGTGAGCTATTGGAAAAAATTATCAGCATAGTTAAGAGAGAAAATATTACCTGTGCAATGCTGTACATCGATCTTGATAACTTTAAGGATATTAATGATGATTTTGGTCATAATGCCGGAGATCTTTTATTAGTTACCATTGCCGAGCGCATTAAAGCAAGCATTCGTGAATCAGATTACGCCGCTCGTATTGGTGGTGATGAGTTTATAATCATCTTATATCATGTCAGCAGCCATGAAGATATTCGAACTACCACTCAAAAAATTCTTACAAACATAACTCAACCTGTAAATTTTCTTGGGGATGAAGTACAAATTGGTGCAAGTATCGGTGTTACGATAATTCCAGATGATGGTACCGAATCTGGTATGCTCATGTCAAAAGCTGATATCGCCTTATATGAGTGCAAAGAACAAGGGAAAAATATGTTCCGCTTTTATTCAGAAGAAAAATAACCTCTTATCGCTGCTATTTATTAGCAGACGCAATTCTCATAAATAAATATCAGCAATTAAATAACCACCTAAAATCACACCAATCCATAACACCATGCTGCCTGTTGGCCAGCTACTGGCAAGGTGGTAACGGGAAAAGCGGCTGGCATTAAATGTAGCCTGGAAGGTTTGCCAACTTTTTTTAATAACGAGGTTAACAAGGCGGTTAAGTACCTGCATCAGGCTGATTCCTGGCCGAGTGGTTGCAGATAAGAATTTGCGATAAAACCAGTCAAAATCAAGGCTGATAGTTAAGGTCCGCTTCATCATGGGCAACATGACAAAAAATGCGAGCCCGGCAAATAACAGCAACTGAAATTGTGCAACCAGGTGGGCTGCGGTATAGGGTTCGTAACTAACCGCGAAGGGCAATATAGCGTAAAGCGGCTCTGGATAAATGCCCAGCCCAATACAAAATACTGCAAATACTGTCATTGCCAGTAACATATTGCGCGGTGCCTCAGGTGGCCGCATGCCGGAATCTTTCTGAAAGAAAACAAACCAGGGAAATTTGATACCGGCGTGTAAAAATACACCTGCTGAGGCAGCAGCAAGAGCAAACCAGATGATTACCAAGTGCTGATCAGCAGCCGACTGGGCAATCATTGATTTTGTAACAAAGCCAGAAGTAAATGGGAAAGATGATATAGCTAAGGCACCAATGATGCCAAGTAACGCGGTCCAGGGCATGGTTTGGAAAAGACCACCTAGTTCTGTACAACGGCGTTTACCCGTTCTGTACAACACGGCACCGGCAGACATTAACAACAAGGCTTTATAGATAATATGGGCAAAGGCGTGTGCAGCTGCACCATTGAGGGCCATTTCTGTACCCAACCCAATTCCGGTTATCATAAAACCAACCTGGTTAACGATGCTATAGGCCAGAATTCGTCGCATGTCATTTTCCAGCAAGGCATAGATGATACCGTAGAAAATCATGTAAATGCCGATAGGGATTAATAACCAGGTACCGGGGAAAGCGACAAGTAAGGTAAATACAGCCGTCTTGGTAGTAAAGGCAGAAAGAAATACACTGCCACTGGGACTAGCTTCCGGATAGGCATCGGCAATCCAGGCAGATAAAGGCGGTGCGCCGGCATTGATGAGAAAGCCGGCTAGAATCAGGTATTGTGAAACAGATTGCAGCGATAAGGCTTCAAAACGAATTGAGCCTGTTTCAACTATATGCCCGGCGATACCCGCCATGAGTAGCAGTCCACCAAATAAATGAACCATTAAGTAACGGACACTGGCACGATAGGCCGCTTCATGCCGTGCCGCCCAGATGACCAGGGTTGAACCTATTGCCATGATTTCCCAGAAGATAAACAGCGTGATCAGATCACCCGACAACGTGACACCAATGGCACTACCGGCATAAACAAAGGCTGCAGTGAGCTCCAGGGTATTGGCTGTCTTATATGCGTAAATACCACCAACAAGCGCCATTAAACTAAAGATGGTGGCAAAGAGTTTTCCCGTTGTGGTGATCTTTATGGGTTCAAGTTCAAACCCTATAAATGGCAGCGTAACAATATAACCCGCCGGCGCAGACCAGATCAGTGCCAGGCAGATAACGGGCAAGCTGAAAATTAATGCATTGCGAATTTTCAACCCGAGAGGCATCAGTAAAGCCCCTAAGACAAGTACTAAGCCGGGAGGAAATAATAACTCAGTCATGATCAGCCTCGTGCTTATTTGAACCTATTTCTGAATCATCATAGTAATTTTCCGGGCGTTTTAAAAAGAATCCCAGTAACTTGGCAAAGACCACCATCGCGACACATGTTATAAAACCGTACCATGCAAAAAAACCAAAACTATCTTCAATGCCAAACGATTCATGTTGATGTACAAACAATCCGGCAACCACTATCACGATTAAAATAGCAATAAAACCTATCCACAGTTTCCGGATATTTTCTTTACGCAGTAGCCAGTGTTTATTTTTTTCATTCATAGCTTCACTCATTATGGATACTCTCCTATTAATGAATTGGCCAGTTGCAAAGGCACTTCCGGAAAGAAAAATAATAATAAAGTTAATGAAGCGGTCATCATTAAGGCAAAAACCATTGGCTTAGGTGATTCGCCATGTTCAACCAGTTCAACCGTATCACTTCCCTGTTCTTCTTTCTTAAACCACGCCGCGTAAATGATAGGAATAAAGTAAGCTGCATTTAATAAAGTACTTGCGATAATCACCATGATGGCAAATACCTGTTGCTCCTGGAAGGCCCCCATTAACATATACCACTTGGAAAGGAACCCGGCCGTTGGTGGAAGTCCAATCATGGATATGGCACCAATAGTAAAGGCCGTCATAGTCCATGGCATGCGATAGCCAATACCATTGAGTTGGCTAATGTTGGTTTTATGGGCCGCGGTATAAATTGAACCTGCGGCAAAGAACAGGGTGATTTTTCCAAAAGCATGCGCAGCGATATGTAAAGCAGCGGCTACGGTAGACAGTGGCGCGAGAATGAACACTGCCAGTACGACATAAGACAACTGACTAATCGTTGAGTAAGCAAGACGCCGTTTAAGATTATCCTGTTGCAATGCAATAATCGAGGCGATAAGAATGGTGAAACCAGCAATCCATAATACCCAGTCGGCACCGGAAGATATTTTTAACATGTCCAGTCCGAAAACATAAACCACGATCTTCACTACACTAAAGACACCGGCTTTAACAACCGCAACTGCATGCAATAAAGCTGAAACAGGTGTCGGTGCAACCATAGCAGCGGGTAACCAACGATGCATTGGCATGAGTGCCGCTTTGCCAATGCCATACATGTATAAGAATAAAAGAATAATCAGTTCAGGTCCGGCAACTTTTCCGTTGAGAATTCCTCCTGCTTTGAAATCAAGCGTACCGGTTAAATGCCAGGTCCAGAGAATAGCAAGTAAGAAAAACCCGATCGAAGTGCCTAATAAAATCCCAAGATAAACACGGCCAGCCTTCCTGGCTTCCTCGTTCCCCTTATGTGTCACCAGGGGATAAGTCGACAGGGTCAAGATTTCATAACAGATAAACAAGGTTAATAAATTACCTGCCAGGGCAATGCCCATGGTGCTGGAAAGTGCAACGGCGAAGCAAACATAAAAACGGGTTTGCTGCTGTTCTTTATTGCCACGCATATAGCCAATAGAATAAAGCGTATTAATCGGCCACAACAAGGCTGCTACACAGGCAAACAGCATGCCTAGAGGTTCAAGGGTAAATTTAACAGGCAAACCCGGTGCGATTTCAAGCAGCATAACTGACGGTTGTTCACCGGCCAGGACAGCTGGCAATAATGAAAGTACCGTGGCCAATAATGCCAGTGATGCCGTGAGTGACACAAATTCACGCACGTTAGGTTTTTTATCAACAAGAACAATTAATACCGACGCGATAAGCGGTAATAGTATGGCCAGCATAATTAATGATTCATTCGCCATGATGTTCATCTATCACGTCTCATTAGTTCGCTTTCTAAACTCATTAATTCATACTCGGCAACAATAATTTTACGGCTTGCTCTGCAGTACCGACTGTTAATTCTGTATTAAAGCCAAAATACACATTAGCCACTACCAATATCCATGTTGGAATTAATAACATCAATGGTGCTTCTTTTCTTGATGTTAATTGATTAGAAACTGTTTGGCCTGATTCATCTGCAGGTTTAAAATAAAGCACTTCAACCAGTTTCCAGACATAAATAACGGCCAGTAAGGAGCCTGCTAAAATAACAATAACAATTAACCAGTGTTGTTTTTCAATTGCAGCGAGTACTAAATACCATTTGCTAATAAACCCGGCTGTTCCCGGCACACCGATTAAACTTAATCCACCAATGACTATAGCGGCAAAGGTCCATGGCATGTGTTTTCCTAAACCTTGCATGTGTTCAATCCGGCTTGATCCAATTTGATATACGATGGCACCGATTGCCATGAACAATGCACCTTTCATTAAGGCATGATTAAATAAATGTACCAGGGTTGCTGTAATACCTAAGGCTGAACCAATACCAATACCAAGCATCATGTAACCGATTTGTGCAACACTTGAGTAAGCAAGCAAACGTTTAGCATCTTGTTGATAAATTGCATAAAATGACATCATTAAAATGCCAACAACACAAAGTATCATGAACAATTCATCGGTAGGTGTATCTTCTATAAAAGTAAATCCGAACACACTGAAGATAACACGCAACATAACGTAGACAGCAACTTTTGTTGCTGTCGCCGCAAGAAAAACTGTTACAACGGTAGGTGCATAGGTATATGCATTAGGTAACCAAAGATGTAATGGAAACAGGGCTAATTTAAGTGCAAAACCCACCATAATAAAGGCAAATGCGGTATGTATCGTCCGGTGTTCATAAAGTTCAGGTAAACGTTGTGACAAGTCCATCATATTTAATGTGCCGGTCATTGCATAAAGTAAACCCACACCAATAATAAAGAACGTTGCACCAATGGTGCCCATAATTAAATACTGGTAAGAAGCGGTGAGTGCCTGGCGTTGTTTACCCAGGCTAATTAAGGCATAAGATGATAGTGATGAAATCTCAAGAAACACAAACAGGTTAAAGATATCACCGGTTAAAGTAATACCGAGTAACCCTGTAAAACATAACATAAACGCAGCATAAAATAGTGAGTGTTGATGCTTTGGGATTTCTTGCTCTACGCTTTTTAATGCATAAGGTAACGTTACAGCCGCGATGCCCGATACAATGAGTGCAACTAATGCATTAGCCGCATCAATTCGATATTCAATACCCCATGGTGGTGCCCAACCACCCAGTTCATAACTGATAACACTACCAGTACTCACGTTGATAAGCTGTATGCATGCCATTGCAAAAACAGCCCAACTAACTAACGTGCTTATTGACCAGGGCATGCGTCCATTAGGTAAGACCGCAACTATAGGCGCGGCCAGTAATGGCAATACAACAATAAGCAAACTTAAATGATTTTCAATCACAACGACTGATCCTGGTTATGAATATCATCTTCTTCGATGGTACCGTAAGCTTCCTTGATACGAATCACCAGTGCCAGACCTAAAGCCGTGGTTGCCACGCCAACGACAATCGCGGTAAGAATTAATACATGCGGCAATGGATTTGAATACAGGGTAACACCTTCCTCGATAATCGGTACTGCACCATCTTTTACATTACTAATACTGATATAAAGTAAAAATACAGATACCTGGAAAATATTAAGGCCTGCTATTTTTTTTACCAGGTTGCCACGGCTGATTACCGTGTAGAAACCCGCCATCATAATAATAATGATAAGCCAGTAATTATAATGTCCGGCAATGTATTCCATCATGATTTTTTATCCTCTTGTTGCCTTCCTCTTTCTGCAAAGGCAAAAAACATGATTAACATTACAGCCATCACTGTGATACCGACACCCAGTTCAATAAGCAGTATACCAATATGTTGTCCAGCCAGTTGAGTCGAAGCCAGCACACCATATTCAAGGTAGTTTCCGCCCATCATTAAACTGGCTACTCCCGTTCCCGCATATATCAATACGCCCAGGCTGGCAAGAAAAAGTAAAATACTTGGAGGTATGACCTGTTTAGCGCTATCAACGCCAAATACCAGGGCGTATAAAATAATCGCTGCACTAAAAATAACCCCTGCCTGGAATCCTCCGCCCGGGCCAAAGTCGCCATGGAACTGTACATAAAGTGCAAATAAAAAGATAAGCGGAATTAAAAATTTTGAAACAACCCGTAAGATCAAATTATGTTTCATGACCTTCCCCTGTTGCTTTACCCGTTAATTTTTTTTCACGACGGCCACCGATTAAAAGTAACACCGCAATCCCAGCTGTAAATATCACGGTTACCTCACCCAGCGTATCAAAGCCCCGGTAACTCGCCAGCACAGCGGTGACAACATTAGGCACACCTGTTTCGGGTAAACTTCTTTCTAAATAATAAGGTGCGACATGTTTTTGTGCTGGTGCATTCGCATCACCAAAGGCAGGAATATCGGTGGTACCATAAATTAACATACCACCGGTAAGTAGGACGACGATTAATGGTAACCATGGCTTATGGCTTGGGAGTTTTTCTTCCTTATGTACTTCTGGAGCATAGGTTAATGCCAGTGTTGCCAGCATTAATATTGTTGAAATACCCGCCCCTACTGCTGCTTCGGTAAACGCTACGTCGGCTGCATCCATCACAACAAATAATCCCGCGGATAAAAAACTAAAACCACTAAACAGCATAATGACAGCAAGTAAACTGCGCATGCGAATAATCGCTATGGCATGAATAGCTATTAGTGTTAATAAGGCAACATCAACAATTATATCCAGCATTATTTACCCAATACTGGTTTTAACCCGCCTATCATGGCGGCGTTAGCTAATGAATGAGAAGCAGTCGGACTGGTAAGATAAATAAACAAAAATATAAGTAATAATTTCAGGCTTGCCAGTGCTACACCTATCTGTAAACCAAGCCCCAAAAGAAACAGCGCAGCACATAAAGTATCAGTCGTGCCCGCTGCATGCAGCCGGGTATAAAAATCAGGAAAGCGATGTAACCCTATTCCACCAATGATACCCAGTAAACTGCCAAGCATCAGGCAAACCCAGCTTAAAATATCAACAAGCATTACTCACTTCCCTCATTATGCTTTTCGCCAGCAGTATATAAATTTCCCTGTTCAACCAGTTTCAGAACCGCGATCACACCAATAAAATTTATCAAGGCGTAAACAAGTGCAATATCAAGAAGATCATGACGACCAGTAAGTGCGGCAAATACGGCAATAAGTAAAATCGTTTTGGTGCCCAGCATGTTCATCGCGGCAATGCGATCGTATACGGTAGGACCAAGTAATGCGCGAACAAGCGCAAGCGAGATGGTGATAATGATTGCCACGATAGCAACAGCATACATCATGAAATATGATCCTTATCTTCAGGAACCTGTTTTGCCATGTTACCCTGTTCTAAATCTTCAATTCCTTCATGACTTAGTGCATGCACTTTTAATTTTCCCCCTGATAACTCTAACGTTACCGTACCGGGAGTCAGTGTAATAGAATTTGCATAGATCACCTTACTTAAATCAGAATGTTGTGACGCGGGTAACTCAGTGACCTGGGGACTAATTGCAACTGAAGGCGAGAGGATTCTTTTTATAACATCAATATTTGCAATGAGAATTTCTTTAAAGAGATATAAATTATAACGGAATAAAGAGAAGCTAAGATGAAAAGGATAGCTCTCAGCATCGATAATATTCATGCGCCTGGATAAATAAACCGTCAGGCCAGTTGAAGCAATACCTAAGATGATCAACAAATTCGAGGTATGCCCTGAAAGAACAAACCAGAATATGAAAATCAGAGTCGCCGTTGAAACTATTCTCATTTTTATTATTTCCTTACAGCCTCATTAAAAAAAGGCTTTAGGCAGTATAACAACCCATTTTCAGGATAAAAAGTTATTAACTCATGTTAGTAGATTACTGTAACAGTTTGGCTGGTTTTATCTTTAAAAGTTCCAAATAATACGAGCCATAAAAACGGTTAAATTTTAACCAACCAATAGTTTTTTTATCTGCGAAATGGGTTATTTTTGAATTTCTCTTTATTTATATTAATAATATCAACCATTTAACAATCTATATTCACGAAAATCGTGGTGAATAAGAATAATGTTTTTAGAGAACTAAGTATCCCCTCTTATGGCAGCTTTTAATTGCCGGCGTCGCCGATGCAAGGTAGGTTCAGTGTATCCATTTGGGACGCGTCGACCATGAAAAATCATATCTTGTGCTGCCTGAAAAGCGAGCCCGATATAATGAGGTGCCATTGGAATATAATTAGGTGTAGTAATATTTTGAAGGTCAACAAACTCTGCCATGCGTTTCAGTGATGCCATTACCTGAGTTTCAGTCACAATGCCATGATAAAGCCAGTTTGCAATATGTTGACTTGAAATCCGCAATGTCGCCCTATCTTCCATAAGTTCAACATGATTAATATCAGGTACTTTGGAAGCACCTATTCCCTGGTCAACCCAACGCACAACATAGCCCAACAAGCCTTGAACATTATTATCTAACTCTTGCTGTATTTCCTTTTCACTCCAGTTTGGAGCATCCGCAACTGGAATACTTAAAAGATCATCAATACTTGCTGGTTCGCGCTGCATCACCTTCTTTTGTTGTTCAAAAACATTTACCTGATGATAATGTATGGCATGTAATGTAGCGGCAGTAGGAGAAGGAACCCATGCAGTATTAGCACCAGCCTCAGGATGGACGCATTTATTTTCCATCATGGCACTCATCAAATCAGGCATTGTCCACATTCCTTTACCAATTTGGGCTTTGCCCGATAAACCACATGCTAAGCCTATGTCAACATTCCAGTTTTCATAAGCCTTTAACCACTGACTTGATTTCATATCATCCTTACGCAGCATCGCACCTGCTTCCATCGAGGTATGAATTTCATCACCTGTACGATCTAAAAATCCAGTATTAATAAAAATAACCCGTTCACTTGCAGCTCGTATACATTCTTTAAGATTGAGTGTTGTACGACGCTCCTCATCCATAATGCCAATTTTTATAGTATTACGTTTTAACTTAAGCACATTTTCAATCTCTGAAAAAAGTCTCACAGTAAAACCGACTTCGTCAGGCCCGTGCATTTTAGGTTTAACAATATAAATATTCCCTTTACGGCTATTTTTATAGGGACTATTTTGTTTAATATCATGTAAAGCGCAGAATGATGTTATAAAACCATCTAACATTCCTTCATAAATTTCACATCCATTTTTATCCAGTACTGCATCAGTAGTCATAAGATGACCAACATTACGTATTAACATTAAACTCCGCGCAGGTACTTCGAAATAACTTCCATCAGGTGATAAGTAACGACGGTCAGGCTGTAATGCTCTTTTAATAGTCTTACCTTTTTTTTCAAATGTGCTTGAAAGCTCCCCTTTCATCAAACCAAGCCAGTTTTCATAGACACCGACTTTATCATCTGCATCAACGGCAGCTACTGAATCCTCGCAGTCCATTATGGCTGAAATTGCAGACTCTAAATAAATATCACGTATTCCCGTGGGATGTAATTCATGAATAGGATGATCGGTATTAAAATGAATTTCTATATGCAGGTTATTATTACTTAATAATAATGAAGAAATATTACCCTCGTTTTCCTGGTAACCCCTGAACTGAGAAGAATCTATTAGCTTTGTATGTTCTCCACTGGAAAGAGTTACGGATAATTGTCCTTGTTTTATATTGTATGCTATTGCATCAACATAACTTCCATTCTCAAGTGGTACAGCATCATCTAAAAAGGCTTTAGCATAAGCAATAACTTTTGCTCCACGTAGTGGGTTAAATTTAACACCTTTAGCCGCACCCTCATCTTCCGAAATAACATCCGTACCATATAGTGCATCAAACAAACTTCCCCAACGTGCATTGGCAGCATTTAAGGCATATCGCGCATTGCTAAGAGGAACAACAAGTTGAGGCCCTGCTATTAATGCGATTTCTTCATCAACATTTTCTGTTGTAATAGAAAAGTCACCTGCTGATTTTTTAAGGTAACCAATTTCATACAAATAATCTTTATATGCAGAGTAATTTATTTCCTTATTATTATGCTCTAAATGCCATGCATCAATTCGTGCCTGTAACTCGTCTCGCTTAGACAATAGTGTACGATTTAGCGGGGTTAATTCATTGATTATTTTAGAAAACCCCTCCCATGCTTCATCAGCATTGATACCCGTGCCAGGTGAAATCTCATTTTTCACGAGATCATAAAGTGGTTTTGCTATTTGTAAGCCGGCTAAATCAATGTATTCGTTCATTTTCGTTGTCTCAAAATATTAAGGTATATGAATTTTTTCTACACTTATAAAATGCATATATGATGATAAAATTACTTGTATGCTTTACTTATATCTCAACGCTGATGTAAAAAATTAACCACCTTAAAAACATAAGAATATAATTATTTACTTACATTCAGCTATTTTATAAAAATTTTGCTTAGATACTTCATAGGTGATTGCTAACACGCAAATAAATACGTATAACATAACCCGGATAATGAATAATTCATAATTATAGAATGCATTTATACAAATATCAGAATCCGTGTACTAGTACAATAACAGAGGAGTCATAAATGAAAGATGATAAAAAATCGACCATTGGTACGGCTAAATCCGGTAACCGTCGTGGTTTCATGAAATCAGTTGCAGCAATTGGTGGTACTGCACTTTTGGGTACAGCGCTTCTAGGTGCGCCAATGATGGCAAATGCAAAAGAGAAAGTGCATAAATGGAAAATTCAAACAACATGGGATGCAGGTACAACGGGTTATACCTTATTCAAAGAGTGGTGTGATGGCTTTGAAGAGAAATCTGGCGGCAAGTTAATTGTTCAGGCTTTCCCGGCAAAATCTGTTGCGGCTGATAACAATGCATTGTTTGAAGCTGTTAAAACAGGTGTATTACAAGGTATGAATCCTTTTACCTTGTACTGGGCAGGTAAAATGCCTGCAACAGTTTTCTTATCTTCATATCCAGCAGGTCCTGATCAACCAGCGCAGTGGGATACCATGTTCTACAGCCTAGGCATGCTAGAAATGGCGCGTGAGATCTATGCAAAACAAGGCCTGGTTTATGTTGGTCCTATCCATCATGACGCTAATATCATCCACTCTAAAAAGCCAATCCATAGCTTAAAGGATTTAAAAGGTCTGAAACTACGCGTTCCAGGTGGCATGGTTTCTGAAGTATTCCAGTCATTCGGTGCAAGTACGGTGAGTTTACCAGGTTCTGATATTTTCCCTGCACTGGAAAAAGGTACGATTGATGCAGCTGATTATGTTGGGCCAGCAGTAAACTGGGATCTTGGTTTTGGTCAGGTAACAAATAATATTTTGTTTGGACCTCCAGGCATGATGTCAATTTATCAACCAGTAGATCTGATGGATCTTACTGTTAACAAGCGTGCCTGGTCTCGTCTTTCTCCTGAATTGAAAAAACTTGTTGAAGAGCAAGTTAAATCTTACTCACTTCAACATTACACAAGCATTCAAGCGCGTAACGTGGAAGCTCTTGCCAAGTTCAAAAAAGCAGGCAGCAAAGTACAACGTTTAAGCGTGGATGACCTGAATGAATGGCGTAGAAAAGCAATTCCTATTTGGTACAAATGGGCAAATAAAGATGCGGATGCGAAGAAAGTTTTCAAACTGCAACTTGATTACATGCAAAACGATATCATGGGCTATGTTACGGCTGACGATATCAAAGGCCTGAAGCTCAAGTAACTTTGAGTTAGTTTCAAATGAAATGAAGGGGCGAATTGTTCGCCCCTTCTTTCATCTCTATTATTGTGTTGGAGATTCTTAAATGAGTGAATTACAAGGCTTCGGTTTTGTCTTACCCCACTGGCTATACTGGGGTTGGCTTGCCACGATGCCATTTTTTATGTTGTACATGGTTAAACGCGAAGCATCTAAAGGTATAGTCGATACCAGTACTGCTCCAGATGAACTTATCCCTGATATATTAGCTGAAGAAGATCCGGTAATAAATATTGAAGGTAACCAGGTAACAAAATTCATTGATAAAATAAGCGATTATACCGGTCTCTTTATTGCCTTCTGGACTGTAAATGCCGTTGTCTTCTACTTCTATGAAGTCGTAATGCGATACTTATTTAATATGCCCACCATCTGGGTTCATGAAGCCTCTTTCTTGTTATTCGGTATGCAATACCTTATGACTGGTGCCTATGCCATGCTGCATGGTGCCCATGTTCGCGTTGATATCTTATATGTGAAGTTACCTCCACGTGGTCGTGTCGGTATAGATATATTCACTTCAGTATTTTTCTTTATCTTTGTTCTTGCACTAATGGGAACATCCTGGGAATTCTTTACCAGCTCGTTTGAAATGAAAGAAATTTCTCTTGAAACATGGGGCATTCAATATTGGCCAGTTAAAATGCTCATGTTTACCGGTGCAATTTTACTTACACTAGCCGGTATCTCTAAACTCATTAAAGATATTATGTTGTTCCGTCTTATGGGCGAGGAGAATAAATAAATGAATACAGTTGTTACTAATACATCCAATTCCGAACAAAACTCATCCGGGAGAATCTGGACCTGGTTAATGATTCTTGCAACAGCAGGCATGACATTTGCTGTAGTAGTCGAGTTGATTAATATTTTATTTTACGACCCCTATGAAGAAGAATATTTCCTCTTCCGTACAGCGGGCATGCTCCAGGATACAGGTATTGAAGATTTAACCTGGATAATGTTTGGAACGCTATTCGTAGCGCTCATGATGGGGTTACCGCTTGCTTTTGTAACCGGTGGTTTAGGCGTTGTTTTCATTTACCTGGTTGGTGATCAGGCAATGTTAAACATTATCCCGAGTCGTATCTTCCCCATGATGACCAACTCTGATCTTGCTGCCATACCCTTGTTTATTTTTATGGCATCCATGCTTGAACGAGCAGGCTTGATTGAAGAAATGTTTGATGTTGTATACAAATGGATGGGGGGCTTAAATGGTGGCCTTGCAGCAGCAACCATTCTGGCATCAACCATTCTTGCTGCTATGGTTGGTGTTATCGGTGCTGCGGTTGTTACCATGGGTATTATTGCTTTACCTGCTATGTTAAAACGTGGCTACAATCACGAGATAGCATTAGGCTCTATTATGGCTGGTGGTACTTTAGGTATTCT
>JAOUOK010000146.1 GCA_029880425.1 Gammaproteobacteria bacterium | reverse complement strand
TTCCTCTGATTGTGTCTTCAATTATTGTTGGCGTAGCCGGCATTGGAGGTAGAGATGGACTGGCACGAATGGGGGGACGTACTATTTTGTACTATGCCACGACCAGCTTGTTTGCAATATTACTGGGACTTTTTTTTGTAAATGTACTTACTCCGGGCATTATCGATGGACAACCTGCTCAACAAGTTTTAGGGCTTGATGCTGCGCAAGGTCAAATTGCCGCGGATAAAGTAGGTGAGAAGGGTGTCGGGGATATCGCAGACGTCTTTTTGAATATGATTCCTAAAAATGTTTTTGCCGCTGCCGTTAACGGCCAGCTGCTTGGTTTAATATTTTTTAGTATTTTATTTGGTTATTTTATGACACGAATACAGGAAGCCTATGCCGAAGCCCAGTATAATTTCTGGCAGGGTATTCTTGAAGTCATGATGAATATTACCGACCTGGTAATGAAATTTGCACCCATAGGTGTTTTTGCCCTTGTCGCAAAAGTTATCGCAGGGATGAATGCTAATGAGATGCTCAGCCTGGTATCGACATTAGGTTGGTTTGCATTAAGTGTCCTGCTTGCCCTGGCGGCACATGTGCTCGTGGTCTTGCCGTTAATGCTTAAATTTATTGCAAGGGTGGATCCGTTGCTTCATTTTAAAGCCATGTCACCGGCCTTGTTGACGGCTTTTTCAACAGCATCATCATCAGCCACATTACCCATTACCATGGAATGTGTTGAAAAAAATGCCGGCGTCTCAAATAAAACCACTTCATTTGTTTTACCTTTAGGCGCCACTGTAAATATGGATGGTACAGCACTGTATGAGTGTGTTGCAGCAATGTTTATTGCCCAGGCATACGGTATAGAGTTGAGTTTCACAGTACAGTTTACGATTGTGCTTGTCGCCCTGTTAACCTCGATTGGTGTGGCAGGGATACCTGCGGCAAGTCTCGTAGCAATTACCATAATTCTTGGTGTAATTGGTTTGCCCGTCGAGGCACTGGGCCTGATATTGGCGGTCGATCGTATCCTTGATATGTTCAGAACGTCAGTAAATGTATTTAGTGATTCTTGTGGTGCAGTTATTATTGGTCGCCTTGAGGGCGAGGAGAATATTTTACAGGCCGTAAAGACCAGCTAAGCTCATTTTTATAGGTAACAAAAAAGGCCGCATTAGCGGCCTTTTTTAAGTGAGATGGGCGATTATTTACTCATCTTCTGCATCAAGAGGACGCATGCCAATTGTATTGTAGCCCGCATCAACATAAGTAATTTCACCGGTAATACCGGCTGCTAAATCAGAGCACAGGAATGCTGCTGCATTACCCACATCTTCAATGGTGACATTTCGACGAAGAGGTGCTGATGCTTCAACTTCGTTGAGCATTTTACGGAAATTACTGATTCCGGCGGCTGCCAATGTTCTGATAGGACCGGCAGAAATACCGTTAACACGGATCCCATCGGGGCCAAGGCTTTGTGACATATAACGTACATTGGCTTCCAGGCTGGCTTTAGCAAGCCCCATTACATTGTAATTTGGCATAGCACGTTCGGCACCGAGGTAACTTAATGTCAGTAATGAGCCATCACGACCTTCCATCATGTTGCGACCCGCTTTTGCGAGGGCGGCAAAACTGTAAGAGCTGATTTCATGTGCAAGGCGGAATCCATCACGTGTGACATTGTCTAAATAATCACCTTCGAGCTCGTTTCGAGGAGCAAAGGCGACTGAGTGAACAATGATATCCAGGCCATCCCAGTAATTATCCAGCTCATTAAATACATTATCGATTTGTTCATCACTACTTACATCACAAGGAACGACGATATCTGAATCAAGTTCAGCAGCCATTTTGGCAACGCGATCCTGTAATTTTTCATTTTGGTAGGTAAAGGCAAGTTCAGCACCTTCGCGGTGCATGGCTTGAGAAATCCCCCAGGCGATTGAACGATTGCTGGCTAACCCAACAATGAGTGCGCGTTTGCCTTGTAGAAAACCCATATTGTATTCCTCTGTTCTTAATCTTATGTAAATTAGGTGTAATTTAACTGTAAAATTTTTTACAGTTAGTTTTTCGTGTTTCTTATACTTAAAAGCTAATGATAATGCTTTAAGGACCAGTATTAAAGCAATGTTTTCCCCTAAAATCAAAGTCTGTTGATTCGTTCTCCAGTGCATGTATTGATTGTACTAATATGTGCTATTTCAAGGTAATATTGAGGCTATTAATCATTAATTTTGGTCACAAGGGATATAGTGAGTGCGGATTTTTAACCTACTAGTTTTCTGTTGCATTTATTTCATACCCAATTTAGTCACATTTGCAGCACCTTCAATTGGACTCGGCTATACACCAAAGTATCCTGCAAATTTTAAGCACTTTGATTATGTAAACCCCGATGCTCCAAAAGGTGGAGACATTATTTTAAATGGAAATGGTAACTTTGATTCATTTAACAGTTTTGCACTAAAAGGGGTAAAAGCAGAAGGCTTAAGTGAATTAGTCTTTGAAAGTTTAATGGTTCAAAGCGCAGATGAGCCCTACAGTCTTTATGCCCACATAGCAGAAGATGTCAGTGTTGCCAAAGACAGGATGTCAATAACATTTCGTATCGATCCTCGTGCTCGCTTTTCTGATGGCTCAAAAGTGACACCGGAAGACATTAAATATACCTTTGAGACAATTAAAGAAAAAGGCCATCCGTTTTATAAATTTTTCTGGGCTGATATTAAACAGGCAACTGTAACCAGTAAGGATGAAGTCAGGTTTGATTTTTCAAAAACTTATCCTGAATTACCACTCATTGCTTCACAAATCCCCGTTTTTTCTAAAAAATGGATTGGCGATAAAGAGTTTGGAAAAGTTAGCCGCGAGCTTCCTGTTGCCACCGGGCCATATGTCATAGAAAAATATCGCCTGGGTAAGGATATCACCTATAAACGCAATCCAAATTACTGGGCGAAGAATAAAAATACAACCCGTGGTATGTATAATTTTGATCGCGTTGTTTATAAGTATTACAAAGATGAAACTATCAGGCTTGAAGCCTTAAAAGCAGGGGAGTTTCATTTCCTGCATGAAAATTATTCAAAATTGTGGGCACGGGAACATACTGGTCCCAAGTATGAATCTGGTGAAATAAAAAAAGTACAGTTTCAACATAAAAACAACGAAGGTATCCAGGGCTTTTATTTTAATACCCGCAAGGAAATTTTTAAGGATATAAGAGTCAGGAAAGCCATTGCGCTGGCGTATAATTTCGAGTGGGCCAACAGGAATCTTTTTTATAATCAATATGTACGTTGTGATAGCTATTTTAGTAATAGTCCAATTGCAACAAGAGCACTTCCTCAAGGGCTCGAATTAGCGTTATTAAAAAAATATAAAAAACAGTTTCCTCAACATGTACCAGATAAAGTTTTTACTGAAATATGGCAACCCTCACGTATAACTGATCAAAAGACCTTACGTGAACATCTGCGGCGTGCAAAGCAACTACTCGATGATGCAGGCTGGCGGGTGAAAGAGGGCATTTTGCAAAATGACAAAGGTCAAAAGCTGGAGTTCGAAGTATTATTAAATAGCAAAGGCTTTGAAAGAATACTGGGTGCATTTGCGCATAATTTAAAGCAAAAGCTCGGCGTGCAAATCAATTATCGAACCGTTGATGTTTCTCTTTGGTTAAGACGTGTCAGAAAATATGATTTTGACATGATTGTCTCTGGTCTGAGTCAAAGCCAGTTGCCAGGAAAAGAATTAATGAATTACTGGCACTCATCAGTAATAAATGAAGAAGGTGCGCGTAATTATGCGGGTGTTAATAACCCGGTTATTGATGATTTAATTGAAAAAATAGTTACCACGAATAACCGCGAAAATCGTGTTGCCATGGCAAAAGCGATTGATCGAATTTTACTCTATGGAGAATACCTTGTACCTAACTGGTATATCGCGCACCACAGGGTTGCATACTGGGATCGTTTTGATCTTCCAGCACAAATACCGCTCTTTTATCAACCTACATCGTGGGCGTTACAAACATGGTGGTTAAAAGAAAAAGAAGGTCATAAATAATGTTGGCTTACATACTCAGGCGATTATTACTGATGATACCCACGTTGATTGGTGTCTTACTGTTAACCTTTGTTGTGATTCAGTTTGTCCCCGGGGGACCAGTTGAACAACTAATCAGTCAAATACAAGGTCATGGTACAGGTGGTGAAGCTGCAGGTACAGCAACGGGTTTATACCGTGGAGATTCAGGCCTGGATAATGAGAAACTGGAAAAACTCAAAGAGATATACGGTTTTGATAAGCCTGCCTACCAACGTTTTTTTGAAATGCTGGGTAACTTTGCAGTATTTGATCTCGGTGAAAGTTACATCTATCAACAATCTGTCACTGAACTTATTATCTCAAAATTACCTGTTTCAATAACCCTGGGAGTATGGACATTCCTGATTACTTATCTTGTTTGTATTCCACTGGGTATTTCAAAAGCAGTAAGAGATGGAAGTACGTTCGATGTATTAAGCAGTACGATTATTCTTGTTGGTTATGCGATTCCAGGTTTTGTTCTTGGTATTACCTTGTTGGTGTTTTTTGGAGGAGGCAGTTTTTGGGATGTCTTTCCACTCAGGGATATTATTTCTGATAACTGGGCGCAACTTTCATGGTATGAAAAAATACTCGATTACCTGTGGCATATCACATTGCCATTGATTTCACTGGTTATCGGCAGCCTGGCAATTATGACCATGCTGACCAAGAATAGTTTTTTAGAAGAAATTCGCAAACAATATGTTTTAACGGCAAGAGCTAAAGGGTTATCTGAAAACAAAGTCCTATATAAGCATGTCTTCCGTAATGCAATGATTCCCCTGGTAACGAGTTTTCCTGCCGCATTTATCGGTGCATTCTTCACCGGAAGCCTGCTTATCGAAACAATTTTTTCTCTTGATGGCTTAGGCCTGCTGGGTTACGAATCGGTTGTCAGGCGTGATTATCCTGTCGTTATGGGCTCATTATACTTTTTTACCCTACTTGGTTTATTTGCCAAGTTATTAACTGATATTTTATATGTTGTTGTTGATCCACGTATTCAGTTTGAATCGGTGAAATAATGAATACATTTATCACCATTAATACCAGCTCACCTTATTATCGAAACTGGTTACGTTTTAAAAATAACCGCCGTGGCTATATTAGCTTATGGGTGTTCATGGTTCTTTTTATATTAAGTTTATTTGCGGAAGTATTAAGCAATGATAAACCGCTTATTATTCATTTTAATGACGGTTATTATTTCCCTGTTATAAAAGAATACAGTGAAACATTTTTTGGTGGTGACTTTGATACCGAGGCAGATTATAACGATCCATACGTGCGTAAACTTTTATCAGAAGGGAACAACTGGGCTTTATATCCATTAAACCCATACAGCTATGATACGATAAATTATTTCACCAAGCACCCCAATCCTGCACCACCTTCAGCTGATAACCTGCTAGGAACCGATGACCATGGTCGTGATGTGCTGGCACGGTTAATTTACGGATTTCGCTTATCGGTTATTTTTGCCCTGGGATTAACCTTGCTTGGCATTATTATGGGAGTCGTTGCCGGTGCCATCCAGGGG
>JAOUOK010000145.1 GCA_029880425.1 Gammaproteobacteria bacterium | reverse complement strand
TAGGAAGCCATAATCGTTAGTACGTGCATAAATAGACAGCGAGTTAATCAGGCCGATATTTGGACCCTCAGGTGTTTCAATCGGGCAAACTCGACCGTAATGTGTTGGATGCACATCACGTACTTCGAAACCAGCACGTTCACGAGTTAAACCACCCGGGCCTAATGCTGAAATACGACGTTTATGGGTAATTTCAGATAACGGGTTATTTTGATCCATGAACTGAGAAAGCTGACTTGAACCAAAGAATTCTTTAACCGCTGCTGAAACAGGTTTTGCATTAATCATTTCCTGGGGCATCAGGTTGTCTGCTTCTGCCAGGGTCAAACGTTCTTTTACTGCACGCTCAACACGAACAACACCTACACGGAATTGATTTTCTGCCATCTCACCAACAGAACGAATACGGCGGTTACCAAGATGGTCAATATCATCAACAATGCCGCGACCGTCACGAATATCGATGAGTGTTTTGATTACAGCAAGGATATCTTCGTTTGAAAGCGTACCTTCACCATCAACTTCTTCACGACCAACACGACGGTTGAACTTCATACGACCTACAGTTGAAAGGTCATAACGTTCTGAACTGAAAAATAAATTCTTGAATAAGTTTTCAGCTGAATCCTTGGTTGGTGGCTCACCCGGGCGCATCATACGATAAATTTCAATTTGCGCTTCAAGCTGAGTGGTGCTTGGATCGATTGCTAACGTTGTAGAAATGTAAGCACCGTGATCGAGGTCATTAGTAAAGATGGTATCGAATTCTTTAATACCCGCTTCTTTTAACAGTTCAACTAATTCAGGCGTGATTTCCTGGTTTGCTGTTGCAACAATTTCACCTGTTTCCTTGTTAATGATGTCTTTAGCCATCACTTTTTCATAAAGGTAGTCTTCAGGTACATTTAATGCTGTTACACCGGCTTTTTCAAGCTCACGAATATGGCGCGCAGTAATACGACGACCTTCTTCAACGATAACTTTATTTTTAATCTTAATATCAAATGTTGCCGCTTCACCACGTAAACGCTCGGGAACCAGCGTCATGTCGAAACCTTCTTTTGCAGCTTTAAAGCTGGTCTTTTCGAAGAACATATCCAGCATTTCTTCATTGTTGTAGCCTAAAGCACGCAACAAGATAGTCACTGGTAATTTACGACGGCGATCAATACGCGTGAATAACGCATCTTTTGGATCAAATTCAAAATCTAACCACGAACCACGGTATGGAATAACACGGGCATTAAATAACAGTTTACCCGAAGAGTGGGTTTTGCCCTTGTCGTGATCGAAGAATACACCCGGTGAACGGTGTAATTGAGAAACGATAACACGCTCAGTACCATTAATAACAAAGGTACCGTTATCTGTCATGAGTGGAATTTCACCCATGTAAACTTCCTGCTCACGGATGTCTTTTACCGTTGGCGTTTTAACGTCTTTATCATAAATGATTAAACGAACCTTAACGCGTAATGGTGCAGAGTATGTTACTCCCCGCATCTGACATTCTTTAACGTCAAAAACAGGTGTACCCAATCGGTAGCCCACATATTCAAGTGCAGCATTACCGGAGTAACTAACAATTGGAAATACTGATTTAAACGCAGCGTGTAAACCTTGATCTTTGAGTTCTTCTTCAGGAGTGTCCTGCTGTAAGAAACCACGATAAGATTCAATTTGCGTAGCTAATAAATAGGGGATTTCTAAAACTTCGGCACGTTTACCAAAATATTTACGAATCCGTTTCTTTTCTGTAAATGAGTAAGCCATCAGACACCTTGCTTTTAGCAGTTAGCCTTAAAAATTTAATTTTTTTATAAATTTCCATTCATAATAAAGAAGACACAACAGGCCGGTAACCATATGGTTACCAGCCTATTGTGAATTTCTTCATTTTTTCTGCAACCCGGGCTGCCCACTGCAAGCAGCGGAACCATCCCAGGTTTTATGCAGAATAAGTCGCAATTATTTAAGCTCGACTGTACCGCCAGCTTCTTCCAATTGCTTCTTAATATCTTCAGCTTCAGCCTTAGCAACACCTTCCTTAACAGGAGCTGGTGCGCCTTCAACCATTTCTTTCGCTTCTTTTAAGCCAAGACCAGTGATGCCACGTACAGCTTTAATTACGCCAACTTTCTTGTCGCCGAAACCTGTAAGTACAACATCAAACTCATCTTTCTCAGCAGCAGCTTCGCCACCAGCAGCAGCAGCAGGTGCAGCAGCTACAGCAGCAGCAGCAGAAACGCCGAATTTTTCTTCCATTGCTTCAATTAATTCAACAACGTCCATTACAGACATATTGCTGATCGATTCTAATATATCGTCTTTAGAAACAGCCATTTTAAATCTCCTAAAATATTTTTTAACTTCAGTTCTTTCTAAGCCGCTTTATTAAGCAGCTTGCTTATCATCGCGGATTGCAGCAACAGTACGTACCAATTTACCAGGGACTTCGTTAAGCGTACGTGCAAGCTTAGTAACAGGTGCTTGCATGACCGACATAAGCATGCTGATAGCCTGATCTTTTGTCGGTAAACTTGCTAAACGATCGAGTTCAGATGCTTCAAGCAACTGACCACTTATAGATAATGCTTTAACAACAAGCTTATCGTTTTCCTTGGCGAAGTCCTTGAATACACGTGCCGCTGAGCCTGGATCTTCCTGGGAAAATGCCATCACTAGCGGGCCTACAAGAGAATCCTGTAAACAAGCGTATTCAGTTCCTTCAATTGCGCGTCGAGCGAGAGTATTTTTTACTACACGAATGCAAGCACCACCCTTACGTGCATTATCACGTAAGATGTTCATGTCATTCGACTCAAGCCCAGCGTACTCTGCTATAACAACAGAATGTGCACTGTTCGCAATTTCAGCGACTTCAGCGACGATAGCTTCTTTTTCATTAAAACTAAGTGCCACGTGAACTCACCTCTATAAATAAATAGAATAAGGCGAACCTTGTTCTATCATTGGACAATACGGAATATTTAAAACTAAACATTCCGTGGTTTATAACAGCGTCCTGAGCAGATTTTTGTCTGTTTCAGAGCACCATCTGCGTCGGCCAAACTCTCGTTTGTTTAGCAAAGTGATTCAGTTTTTACACATCGCACACTTCGTACCCACGGTCTTTGATGGACGTTGCCTGGTAAAACCAGGCAGCGGCCCCAAAGTTCTTTTTAACAAATCAGACTTCCGATTTGTTTGTGTTTCATTTAACCCGCTTAATTAGATAGCTAAGCTGGTTTGGTCAATCATGATGCCTGGTCCCATCGTGCTGGAAACAGAAATTTTCTTGATATATTGACCTTTCGCCGAAGCGGGTTTGATTTTTTTCAAATCAACCAATAACGCTTCTAAATTTTCTTTCAAGGTATTCACGTCAAAATCAACATTACCAATTGGGCAATGGATGATACCGGCTTTATCTGTACGGTAACGAACCTGGCCTGATTTAGCATTTTTAACTGCAGTTTCAACATCAGGTGTTACTGTACCTACTTTAGGATTAGGCATTAAACCACGAGGACCTAAAACCTGGCCGAGTTGACCAACAATACGCATAGCATCAGGTGTTGCAATAACAACATCAAAATCCATGTTGCCATTTTTAACATCTTCAGCTAAATCTTCAAAACCAACAATGTCTGCACCGGCAGCTTTAGCCTTCTCTGCATTTTCACCCTGCGTGAAAACAGCAACACGAACAGTTTTACCTGTACCGTGCGGTAATACAGTTGCGCTTCGAACAACCTGGTCAGATTTACGAGGGTCAACACCCAGGTTAACTGACACATCAACTGATTCAGTAAACTTGGCTTTAGGCATATCTTTCAATAAAGCCATTGCATCATCAACAGAGTAAACTTTGCCATGCTCAATTTTTTCCTGAATGGCTTTTTGGCGTTTATTTAACTTGGCCATTTACACGCCCTCCGTTTCGAGACCCATACTACGCGCAGTGCCTGCAATAGTACGAACAGCTGCATCCATATCGGCTGCAGTTAAATCGGGTTCTTTTGTTTTAACAATTTCTTCTAATTGCGCACGAGTTACTGAACCCACTTTATCGCGATTAGGAACACCTGATCCTTTCTGGATACCTGCTGCCTTCTTTAACAAGATTGCCGCTGGTGGTGTTTTCATAATGAATGTGAAACTACGATCGTTATAAACCGTAATGACAACTGGAACCGGCATACCTTTTTCAAGGTTTTGCGTTTGTGCATTAAACGCTTTACAGAATTCCATAATATTCACACCATGCTGACCTAATGCAGGACCAACAGGTGGACTTGGATTTGCATCTTGTGCAGGTACCTGCAACTTGATGTATGCTTCGACTTTCTTAGCCATTTTATTACTCCTGGTTTGGGTGCAAGCGACTCGCTACTTTTAAAGCTCGTCTCCCCTGTTACAACAACGTAGGCCAGACTTCAGCCTGACACCGCTGTCAGGTTAAAACCTGACCTACAATTTATATAAAATTAACCTTTTTCGACCTGGCTAAATTCCAGATCTACCGGTGTTGAACGACCAAAAATTGATACTTCAACACGTAAACGGCTTTTTTCGTAATCCACTTCTTCAACAACACCGTTAAAGTCATTAAATGGACCATCATTAATACGTACCACTTCACCTGGTTCAAACAGAACTTTAGGACGTGGTTTTTCTGCACCTTCCTGAACACGATTAAGAATGGCATTTGCTTCTTTTTCAGTAATAGGGGCAGGTTTATCACTGGTGCCACCAATAAAGCCCATGACTTTAGGTGCATCTTTTACCAGGTGCCAGCTGTCATCGTCCATTTCCATTTGTACTAATACATATCCAGGGAAAAACTTACGTGAGCTTTTACGCTTTTGGCCATCTCGCATCTCTACAACTTCTTCAGTCGGTACAAGAATCTCACCAAATTTATCTTCCATGCCATGCAGCTTAATACGCTCTTCTAAAGAACGGATGACTTGTTGCTCAAAACCAGAATAAGCGTGTACCACATACCAACGTAAAGCCATGTTTCTAGCCTCCCTGACCGGTGAGCATTTGAACTGCTTCTAAAAGCAACATATCAAACAACCAAAGAATGAGACCCATGATAATTACCATAACCATTACCATTAACGTTGCCTGAACAGTTTCTGAGCGGGTCGGCCATACCGCTTTACGAACTTCTACAATCGCGCTACGACCAAAATTCCAGGTGTCTGAACCGATTTGAGTTTGCAAAGCGACAATAAATGCAACAATAAAAACAGCCAGTAACGCCAAAACGCGGTAAAGCACAGATTCAACTGTGTCCGCGAAATAATAAAAACCCGCTATACCTGCTGCGACTAATAAAAGCGCGACAAGTAATTTAATTTTATCCAGCATTTTTATATAAACTCTAAAAAACTTAAATTAGTTCCAAATTTCACCATGCCATCCTTAAAAATGGCAGGCCAGGAGGGAATCGAACCCCCAACCTGCGGTTTTGGAGACCGCTGCTCTGCCAATTGAGCCACTGGCCTATACTCTTTTTTATAAGCAAAGAAAGCCAACAGCTTTCGCTGTTGGCTTTTACAGATTACTTATATTATTCAATAACCTTCGCAACAACACCCGCACCAACAGTACGGCCGCCTTCACGAATCGCGAAA
>JAOUOK010000144.1 GCA_029880425.1 Gammaproteobacteria bacterium | reverse complement strand
GCGTTGTTTGTTCTCCACAGGAAATTGCTTTATTACGTGAATCGTTAGAGACAAGCTTTGAATTAATTACACCGGGTATACGCCCTGCATGGAGTGTCACCGGAGATCAAAAACGTATTATGACACCCGCACAAGCCATGCAGGCGGGCGGTAATTATCTTGTTATTGGTCGCCCTATTACCCAGTCTGAAAACCCGATGCAAGCTTTAGAAAAAATTGAGGAAGAACTTGGATTGTAAGGCAATCCCTACGCAAATTTCAGTGTAGCCCTACAGCTTGAAAGTGTAGGTTTTCATATAATCAGTGACTCATTAACTAAGACATGGAGTCATATTATGAAAACTTTAAGGATAGCTATTGCCCTTCTCGCGTTAACTTTCTCTGTATTTGTGCATGCCGGCCCGGTAAATATCAACACGGCAAATGCCCAGTCACTCAGTAAAAATATTAAAGGTATTGGACTAAAAAAAGCCGAGGCCATTATTGCTTACCGGGAAAAACATGGAGAATTTAAGACTGTTGCTGATTTAACCAAGGTCAAAGGAATTGGTAACAAGTTACTGGAGAAAAATAAAGGCTTGCTCATCATCAAAAAACCAGGCAAATAATCTAAGCCTATTTAAAGGCATCCTCAACCTTATACCAGGATGCCTTTATTATTACATTCCTCAATACATCAACTTCAAGGCACATTTTTATCTGCAGTATTACCATGTTAAACTCCTGAAATAGCAAAATTTTCACATTAAAACTATTTTAAATATTTACACTTTACAGGCGCCATACGCTGATGACTAAAATAAGAAAAGCCGTCTTTCCTGTTGCGGGCTTAGGCACGCGGTTTTTACCTGCAACAAAAGCCAGTCCAAAAGAAATGTTACCCATTGTTGATAAACCCTTAATTCAATACGCCGTTGAAGAAGCTGTTGCTGCTGGTTGTGAACAATTAATTTTTGTTACTAGTAGCAGTAAGCGAGCAATTGAAGACCATTTTGATAAAACCTATGAACTTGAAGCTGAATTAGAAAAAAAAGGTAAAGACAAACTTTTACAACTTATTAAGAATATTGTTCCTGCACACGTATCCTGTATATATTTACGCCAGCCAGAAGCACTGGGATTAGGCCACGCTGTGCTCTGTGCAAAACCCGTTGTGGGTGATGAGCCATTCTCGGTCATTCTTGCCGATGATTTGATTGATAATAACAATGGCTGCATAAACCAGATGGTTCAGTCTTACTCAGAACATGAATCAAGTATTTTAGCGGTACAACAAGTTGATAAAGATGAAACTGATAAATATGGTATCGTCAGCCTCAAAGATGGCACCGATAACGAAGGCTTTATTTCTGCTATCGTGGAAAAACCTACTCCGGCTGATGCGCCATCAACATTAGCCGTTGTCGGCCGTTATATTCTTAACCCCCGTATTTTTCACTTCCTGGAAAAAACCCAAAAAGGTGCCGGTGGTGAAATTCAGTTAACTGATGCGATTGCTGACTTACTCGCTGAAGAAAATGTTTATGCTTATGAATTTGATGGCATTCGTTATGACTGTGGTAGCAAGCTTGGCTACTTACAGGCCAGTGTTGAGTTAGGACTCAAGCACCCTGAAATCGGTGAAGAGTTTAAACAATATTTAAAAAGCTTAAATATTTAAATAAAAAAAGCGCCTATGATTAAAAACTAACCAGGCGCTTTTAAAATTTAATAAAATTACTAGAGTTTTTGGATTGTATACCCCCGCTGCTGTAATAATTTAAGCACACCATCATCACCCACCATGTGTAATGCACCAAACATCACAAATTCAACTTCTTTTGTTTTCAGCATGTTTTCAATTTTCGGGATCCATTTATGATTACGTTTAACCATCAGGGTATTGTAAAGTTCAGGAAAACCATCTTTCCAGGGTATTAATGCTACCTTTTTTAATTCGGCATTATTCCCCGTGCGCCATGCTTTTTTAATCGCGGCCAGTTGTGTTGCTAACTGATGCATATCTCGTAGTGTATATTCAACAAGTTCATTAGGGTTATCTTTTCCCATATCCACGATAAAAGCGAGTTGTTCATCAACCTCCTCCAGGAAAGAAAACTTTTTACCCTCTTTTAAACCTTTATTGATATAAAACTGATCGACACCAATACCGGCAATATTAAGTCGTTTCATTTCTATCACGGTCAACATCATAACCAGCATGCCTGGTTTAAATCTTAACATCGGATCAAAAGGCATATCACGATCAGTGAAAAATTTCTCTAATGCGACCAGGTTCTTTTTATTTAAAACATCCTTAAGAGACTTGTCATCCGGATATGATATTTTCTGCATGAAAATATTCTGGTATTCAGGACTTTGGAATTTCATCATATCTGCTTCAAATACCAGCCGGGAAGCCTCATGGTAAGCTGTATTGAATGCCGGGGGTAACGGGTAATCGCTTTTCCCTAACAAATGAATCGTTCCACCTAAATAAAGATGATGATTACCTTTAGTTACTTTCCAGACCGGAGATTCAGCATTTACAACAGCAGCAAACCCAATAAAAATAAAACTCAATAAACTAATTAGTTTTTTCATATTATCTTTTTAATCCTTATGATAAACACTATCTACCTTAATCAATCATTTTTAAAATTAGACTTCAAACTCTTCACCTTGGCTTCCATAATATCATGTGCAACAGTACCTTTCTCATGCCATGATATCGCATATACAATATCGTTTTCATCCAATGCATCAAGATTATCTGCTTTTATTTTAGTGATATTTGTCATATCGCTGTTCATATAAGCTTTGTTATCATAGGGTGTACGACGATTCACGATATTATCCCAGCGACGACTGTAACGTTCATTCATTGATTTAGGTGGCTTTAAATTCATACTAAAAGATGCATAGTCATCCGCATTTTTATTTTCACCGACGACAACCATTGCAGGCTCCCAAACAACTTTTCCATTTTTATAGAAATAGGAAAAACGAAGTTCCAAATCACTTTCCTTAGTGATTTTCATCGTCTTATTATCAATACTGAAATTAAAATTCTTACCCTTGTATTTAATATAACTTTGTTTATCTGTATCAAGTGAAACATAGCTTAAATATTCTGGAATCAGCTCATCTTGCTTAATAAAGTATTGCCAGTCTTCTAGCGTGCCATAATAACTATAATAAAGATTGTTAATAATAATTTTCATATCAATCTCCATCATATCAGCATAAGAGGTACCGGTAATTGAAAGCATACCGACATAACCATCCGGGGTTGGTAATGCGTAAAGAACAAACTTTTGATCGCTAAAACTGATTAGCCACTTACCTGTCTGCCATTTACGGCCATACTTATCAGTTACAACATTATTCTTAATTGATTTGCCTGCTGATGTAACCTTAACCGATTCAGAACTGATATAACGCCTGAAATTAATACCATTAAGAATTTGATCCATCAAAATTTTTGAATCTGAGTAATATTTATCTTTATCAACATTATCTGGACGTTTAATTTTCATATAATAATAATTGCCCATCTTGCCAAATCGAATTCTGCCGTTATCACCCGTATCAGCAGATTTCAGTTCTTTTGGTTCATAGATATCCCAAATACCATCACTCCCTTTACGCAAAATCCTAGGGAAGGCAGCAGTAAAGCGGTTATAAAGCATGGGTTTCGAACCTTCCCCCTTGGGAAATAGTGTCTCGTCATACTCATGCAAAAAATCTTTTGCCGATTTTTTAAAGATCTTATACAAATCTTTTTGCATCTTTTTATCTAATTCAGCCACATCCATCGGCAATTTATAACGACGTTTATAACTAAAAGTTGAAGTATCATCAGAGTAGTCAATTCGATACAACATGGTTGCAGAACTCATATCTGCAACTGGACCAAATTTTATAACTTCGTTCATAGGCAGCGCGTAATTCAAGTTTTCACTTTTTGATTTACGTAAGATAACCCCGATGACATCTCCCTTGTCATCAATCAATGGGCCACCGCTATTCCCGGGTGACGCTGCGGCAGAAAATCGTATCCAGTTCCACTCACCGGCAACTGACTCCGGGGTATCAGAGGTATACAAACCATCCCGAATTACCACTCCTTCACCAAGAGCGTTACCTACAGCATTGACTTTTTTATTCTTGGAATACTTTGTATTTATTTTAAGTCCCTGACCTGGCTTAACACCTTTTACAGTAAAGACCACAAAATCTTTTGACTTGGAATATTTATAGATTTTATCAACCGGGTATATTTTCCCAGTACTGTCTCGAAGATTTATATCTTTATTTTGACTGTCCTGACCTAAACGAAATACATGCGCCGCTGAAACAAATTTACCCCCTTCAATACGGAACGCACTCCCGACTGAATAATATTTATCGTTGCGATACTGAAATGGTAGCAGATGTAGAGGTAATTCTTTTTCGTACGTGACCGTTTCCTCTGTTGGTTTAGCTATTACAACCTCGTAATTGGAAGCAAATATCCTGTCAAGGGCTGCCTGGTCAAGATTAACTGCCCACAATGATTGAGAAGAAAAGAATAATAGTACAAGTAATATATTTTTCATCTGAACTCCATTTTTATCAGATTTATAATTGTAATTATGCATTATATTTTACATATTATGCTCAATAGATCAGTGTAAAATTCGTGCTTCAAAAGTAAAAGGAGGGGGAAGCCTTGGTAACTAAAATCAACCACCAAAGTATAATTACTCTATATTTATATCGTTCAGGACTTGATATAATTTAATTCTAAAATGTGACGAAAGTCACTTTATGACGTAAAAAAACAGCGTCAAAGATAAAAACAAGCAAGCCTCCCCCCACTTTCGCCTTTTCACTCTAAAAGAATAAATCATGATAAAAAATTACTCTTTAAGTTATTGATTATTAAATTTTAATTAAATCGTAATATTTTTACAGGAATTTGCCAGATAAAATCAATTCCAATTATTAAAACAAGCGGATACAGGTAAAAGGTATCTCTTTCAGAAAATCCAGTAAAAATTTTAAATCCAGGCACAAATGCCTGGTATATTTTTTAGTTTATATACAATCTTGTCTTGAATGAGTAAAAACTTTTACATCTGTAATGTGGCAGACTGCTACTGAAAGGAAAAGACAGTAATTGTTCTCTTTGCGAAAAGGAGTCAGTGTTCACCCTTGGTACGTAATAAACCGGCTAAACGATTACCCTGCTTTTGTGGTCCACCAAAAGGAAAGATACTGTGTAAATATTTACTGCTTCCTCGTTCTTCACCCCATGCTTTCTTAAAATGTTTTACCATCTTTCTTACTTCAGCCTGGGCACCATGTTGTTCGTAAAATTCACGCAAGAACCAGACTACATCCCAGTGTTCCTGTGTTAATTCCAGACCCTCAACTTTTGCCTGTGCTTCTGCAAACCCTTCTGACCATTCATCAAGGTTGACGATATAACCTTCTCCACAGGTTCTAATTTCTTTATCGTCCACCATGACTGTTTTAATTTTCATATTAGGATACATAACTTACTTCCTTTCTTAATGTTCTGGTATAACGCCAACTTGTTGCATTTCTGCTAAACCGGTTTCCCTGGCATGTTCTACAAAACCTTTGTTACGCCAGAAGAAAGCGCCAGGCATGGTTGTAGGTATAACAAGCACGT
>JAOUOK010000143.1 GCA_029880425.1 Gammaproteobacteria bacterium | reverse complement strand
ATTACTACTTGGATCTATTACTATCGTGCTTTACCTCGATCTTATCGCACAAGAAAATCATGCCAATCAACAGTTACTTTCTTTTGTAAAACAACTTGAAGTACAGGGTAAAGCCATCCAGCGACGTGGCATCACCTACGCGGAAAACGCACCGCGTGATTATGCGCCCTATGAACGCGACATTATTATTTTTTACCCTGACTTCATGCGTGACCTGCAAGCATTTGAAACACAGATTACACGTGTGACCCAACTGGCCAACGACATGCCACGTACTCTTGCCAGTTCTACAAGCACGACGATTACCGACAGTATTCACAACCTGGCATCAAAGTGGCATACCTTTAAAAATGGTTTCGAAGGAAAACTCGGCCCAAACAAAAAAGAACCCCGTCTTGAATGGGGCGCAGACTACGTAAAAGAAAACCAGGAACTTATTAATAATGTGACCGGCATGTTGATCACGACCATTGAAAGTGCCATCAAGGAAAAACTTGAAGCCAATAAAAAACTATCCAACACCTCTATTTATAGTGCCGGTGTATTACTCGTGCTGGGTATTATCTGGTTTTATTTCAGTGTAATACGTCGTATCACGCTCACCATAAAAGGCTGTCAACGTGTAGCCAAGGGTGACTTTGGTTATCAACTACCCGACCAGGCAAACGATGAACTCGGTGCACTGGCCAGTGCCTTCAACACCCTCTCTGCCCGTACCCGTTTTGTCTTAACCATGTTAAGTAAAATGCATCGTCATGGCAGTGCCGAGAGCAAAATTAATGAATTATGGAACGAGGCCGGTGGCTACCTGCCCATTCAGTGGCTGGGATTGTTTGAACTTGATTCGGCAAGCAATAAATTTTCATTAATGAGTATCCGCACCGAGCGAAAAACAAATGAAGCCATGAATAAAACCCTGGACGATGCCATCAGTCTTGATTCGCATTTACTCAGTATCTGTAAACAACAGCTACCCGTTAAATATGATGACCTCACTGAGATCAGCAGCAACATACCCAATGCAAAACTTGTTCGCGAGCTGATGAAAATAGGCTTACTCAAGTCCGCCCTGTTCGTTCCCCTTGTTGCCGACGATAACTGGCAAGGGCTGATGGTCTTTGTTGCCCAGGATGCAGCCAGCTATACCGATGAGCAAGTTGAGTTAATGGGTAACCTCGCACCGTTTATGGCCAATGGTTTTGCACAAACAGCCAATGCAAGTGGTAAAGCTAATTTGTAAAATGGTGACGTAAGACAAATAAATACGATAAATAAAAGGGGCATAGTACCTGGGAACATCGAAAATATTCCTAAGCACACCGCCCTATTTGTTCCCGTTAAAACCTGGATACTCAATCAAGCTATTTTAGTTAGCTAAATAATAATAAATCAGATTCAGGCTTTCCATAATCAACATTGGCACTTGAAAATTGATTAAGAATTTCTTCAAACCTGGAGCTATTCACAGGCGGACTAAAAAAATACCCCTGCGCTTCAATGCAACCATGTTCATTAAGGAAAGACATGTGCTCCTCTGTTTCAACACCTTCAGCAATCACATTCAATCCAAGTGCATGACACATTGATATAATAATACGTGCCAACTCGCCGTTTTCACCATTCGCTTTAATATCTTTAACAAAAGCCCGATCTATCTTTAGGGTGTGAAGTGGCATCATTTTTAAAGAGCTTAAAGATGAATAGCCCGTTCCAAAATCATCCATCGATGTTTGTACACCCATTTCACTGAAAGCATTTAAAATAGAAATAGTTTGATCAATATTTCTCATGACAGAGGATTCCGTCACTTCAAGATCAAGTGAGCAGGGCATTAAACCTGAACGTGAAAGAGCATTTTCAATATCTTTCACTAATGATGTATTTTCAAATTGCATCGCTGATAAGTTAATACCTACACGCAACAGGCCGAAACCGTTTTTTATCCACTGCGCAACTTGTTGCGTCGCTGTCTCAATGACCCATTGGCCGATGGGTACGATCAGGCCCGTTTCTTCCGCGATAGGAATAAAATCATCCGGGTTAATTAATCCATGCTCTGGATGGTTCCAGCGAATTAACGCTTCCATTCCGATAAGGCGTCGATTTGCAACAGCAACTTGTGGCTGGTAATAAACTTCAAACTGTTCTTTATCGATCGCTTTACGTAAATCGTTTTCAATAAACAAACGTTTTCTTCCGGTTACAGTCATCTGTTTATCAAAACATGAAATCCGGTTACCGCCTGCATTTTTTGAATAATGCATAGCAGATTCTGCATTATTAATCAGGTCATCTTTACCACCATAATGAAGTGGATAAATAGAGATACCAATACTAACCGTGATATAAAGTTCATGGCCAGAAATAATAAATGGCTTAGAAAGCATAGCATTAAATTTTCTGACTTCATAAACAATAGTATCAATAGTGGTCATAGAAGGAATCGCAACAGCAAAGACATCACCGGAGAAACGAGAAATAAACAACTCTTCAAAGGTGATCAAACGTTCTTTAATTTCGATAAGTAATTCATCACCAATACTATGTCCCAGGCTTTCATTAATATTTTTGAACCGGTCAATCCCAAGAAAAACTATCGCAAGTAATTTTTCTTCTTTATCTGTTTCCTGCATTAAAGTACTCACCTTATTACAGTAGTGAACACGGTTTGGTAAATCAGTTAACTTGTCATAAAACGAATTGTATTCAATTAATTCCTGTGTATTCTTACGTTCAGTTATATCTGTTAATGTTGCATATATTTTGTAGTGACCCGTGTCATTATTTTTTATAATCTCTCCCTGGTGTAAAACAATGGTTTCATTTCCACTATCATCATAGACACGATGTTCCATGGCATATGATATGCCTTTACTAATCGATTCATAAATCGTATTACTTACCAGGTCAATATCTTCTTCATGTGTCATAGCAAGGAAAGAATGCAAGCTAAAGTTTTCAGTATTATTTTCTATACCAAGTAGCTCAAATAACGCTTCTGAACATTCCACGTTGTCTAACTCGGAGTCATACTCCCAACTACCAATACCTGCAATATGCTGCATCCTGGATAGACTTTTTTCTTTGTTTAATAAATCTTTTTGCGCGTGTTTTTTAAGCAAAGCATATTCAACACGTTTTAATAAAAGAACTTCATTAACCGGTTTTTCTATAAAGTCATAAACATTGAGTTCATAAACTGCATCAATCGTTTCTTTAGAAGAATCTCCCGTCATCATAATTACCGGTATATCTTTAAGCCGATTATTTCCTGATAAATCTGTAAGAAGATCAATTCCACTAATATCTGGCAAATGTACATCCAGCAAAATCAAATCAGGATTTATTTTCTCAAGGAGTACCAACGCCTCTGTTCCAGAGGCAGCATCTATAACAGTGTAATCAACACACTCAAGAAATGTTCTTACAAACATGCATATATCCTGGTCATCATCAATGACCAGAATCTCAGTTTTTTTGCTATTCAGATTTGAATTCAGCATGAAGTGCCTCACATCAGGTTCTAAGCGAGAAAAAGACACTTAGAGAATGTGCCATAAACGCCTAATCGTGCATTTAAGAATAGTAGAGAGATTTGCTAAGGTAAAGAAAATAGAAGCTAAACAAGGCTATTTGGCTATTAAATTATTTTAATAAAATCATAGGGATATATTAGGTATCGTTAAATTTAACTAAGGTTTACATAACATAATTTTAGGAGGGAAATACTTAACGTAAAATTTTTAGTCCAGGAGCACTGTTCAGACTGACAAGGTAAAAAAGGTCAACCAGGTAAGTTAAAAAATGTAACCGCTGCTAATAAACTAAGGCAGCAGGAAATATCATCCTCCAATATACCCGGATACTTAATATACTAGCTCACATAATTTACCAGTGAAGAAGAAATGTTAATATCTCGGTAACGAGATATTAACCACCATTGTTCAGACAAAGCGTAACGCTTAACCCAGGTGACATTTTAATGATTATTAATCCATCCGAACTTGATACCAACGCGGTTTATAAGTTGCTAACCGGTGCCGTGGTACCACGCCCGATTGCCTGGGTATCAACACAAAATCATGAAGGCTTGCTTAACCTGGCACCCTACAGTTTTTTTAATGTCGCCTCGCGGCAACCCCCGATGCTCAGTATTTCCATTGGACCGCGTACCGGTGGTGAAAATTATGCCAAGGATACCCTGAGCAATATCCGTGAAAGCCAGGAGTTCGTGGTGAACATGGTGTCGTTAGCCCTGGCCAATGCCATGCATGAATCTGCGGTTAACTATCCCCCCGCTGTCAGTGAGTTTGAACGTGCCGGCGTCACCCCGGCAGCGAGTGACCTGATCAGCACGCCACGCGTGGCAGAATCATTGATTAGCATGGAGTGCACCCTTGAGCATTTATTAAAACTGGGAACGGATTACCTGGTCATTGGCCGTATGCAGCGCTATCACGTCAAGGATGAATTGTTTGAAAATGGCCGCATCGATCAACATCAACTTGATCCCCTCGGGCGCATGGCAGGTAACTTTACAAAAATTGAAAGTCTTTTTGATTTACCACTGGATGAAAAATCTTAAAAAAGGATCAGCACCGCAGCAAAGAGCGGCTGATGCATACTCAAAGCCTTTTTATCATCAGCATTTCTCGCCACTACTCCAGAAAGAATGTTCTTTATTCAGAAATTCATCGTGCGGGATATAATGTGATCCATCACATGAAAAGTTCAGACTGATAATGCCATTAAAAATATTCAGCGCACCCGAGCGTAAATACAGGGTGTCATCCATAAATCTTAATTGTTTTAAACTATCCAGAATGGGCCGGATCTGAGACTTCGGAATCGCCGCATCCTTAGGGTACTCCCTGTTTGGATAAGCCAGGCAACTGTTTGGATCAGTAAGTACATCCAGGCTGAGTAAGCGGTAACGAAACGGATCATCAAAGTGCCATACCACTGAACGGTTACTTGAGAAATGAAACTTTGCGTGAAAGACACCGTGCTCGACGATTAACTCTTCAATAACACTCATCACAGTATCAATCTGACGATCCATATCACTATCTACACGTGTTTGTGCAAAAACATTTCCACGGATAGAAGGGTCGCCTTTAATCTGTGTCCATTCGGGTGTCTCGACATATAAGTCACGCGTTAAAGGTAAAGCACGTAAATCAAAGTCTGCGCCGATAAAACCGATGATATTTTTATCGTCATCATGAACCAGTTGTATCGCGGTTAAGGAGGGACGTTTTTCACGTAAACTCATATAAGCCGAAGACAACGTAAACTCATTCTCAAGCAACACCTCCTGTATATAAGGGCGCTCAGATCGATTACGCGCAAAATGCCTGGTTAGCACCCCTTCATGACTGAGGTTGTCACTGATTTGTACCGCGTTTTTATCCAGTGCATACATGTACTTACAATAAGGCATGGTATGGAGTATTTCTCCGATTGCGTGATTGAGTTTTTCACGATCATCCCAGGCCTTAACACAGGCTTTTGCTGCTCTTTTCATGGGGTCGGCCAACATCGTGATCAACACTTCTCTTTGATGTGCAACACTTTGCTGGAGCGAGCTTTGTTTAACTGACATAAAAAATCTTTAACCTACTTAATTCATCTTAATGACTATTTTTAAAAAACCGCACAAAGCTA
>JAOUOK010000142.1 GCA_029880425.1 Gammaproteobacteria bacterium | reverse complement strand
AGGCAATCTACAAACAGCCTTTCCAGTGATAGTAGTGTGAATTCTTCATATAGTCACAGGGCAATTAATAAAGAAATTAAGGCACCATTGACTCCTCGGCAGCATGAGGTATTAAGAAAACTTGTTCATGGTTATTCGAATAAAGAAATTGGACGGTTACTAGATATGGCTGAGTCAACCGTGCGGGTTCATATTGCCGCAATTCTTAAAGAGCTTAATGTTACTAATCGTACCCGTGCGGCACATGTTGCGCTACAAAAGGGCTGGGTCACAGTTGAGCAGGAATAGCAATATTATATCGATAATAATGAAGTTAGTATTGCCCGCAGTTTTCCACCAGAAACTGGCTTATGTAAAATTTTATAGCCACTTGCTTTAGCTTCTTTAATTCGCTCTGGAGCAGTATCACCTGTAATAATTACTGCAGGTAAATCTGTATTTGAATAAATATTTTTAATTTCATGTATGGCATCTGCCCCTGTTTCTTTATCACGTAAACGGTAATCTGCTACTATTAAATCTGGATGTTGAGAGTTTTTATTTAAAGTTGTTTTTATTTCTTCTGTAGATGATAAAGAGGTTACTCTGCACCCCCAGCTTGAAAGTAAAGATGTTAAACCTTTCCTGATATCTTCTTCATCATCAATAATGACAATATGTTTTCCAATAAAGTTATTAATTATAGTATTACTTTTTTTCGGTATTAAGTTTTTGACAACACCATGGTAAACAGGGAGTTCAAATGAAAAGATTGAGCCCTTATTTGGTATAGAATTTACATGTATGTTTGTGTTTAATAGTTTTTCAATTCTTTTAACTATAGCGAGACCTAAGCCCAGCCCTTTAGAGCGATCACGCTCTGGATTTTCAAGCTGATGAAATTCGGTAAATATAATTTTATATTTGTCTTTCGTAAAACCACTTCCTGTATCGCATACACAAATTGAAATATTGTTGCCTTTACGTCGACATCCTATGAGAATTTTTCCATGTTCTGTATATTTTATGGCATTACTAATGAGATTTCTTAATATTCGTCCAACTAAGTTTTTATCGCTTATAACGGCAATGTTTGAATAAATAAATTTAATGGTTAAATTTTTGTTTTTTGCGATAGATTCAAATTCAGAGATTACCTCGTCAAAAATAGAATGTAATTTAAAAGGCTCAATGTTAACACTGACAGCACCAGCGTCGAGTTTTGATATATCTAATAAGGATTCCAAAAGTCCTTCAAGAGCTAAACCTGACTTTCTTATTTTTTCAATAACGTTTTTTCTTTCTTCTTCATCAGAACATTCGGCTAAAACATCAATAAATAATCCCATTGCATGCAGGGGTTGCCGTAAGTCATGGCTGGCAGAAGCTAGAAATTGCGTTTTAGCCGTATTGGCCGCTTCAGCTTCTTTTCTTAATTGCTCAGCATTTTCTTTTTCGCGTTGTAATTGTTCTATAAGTTCAAGATTTTCATTACGTAAAATAATCGATTTATCTACAGTTTTTTGATTAACTCGCGCATAACCAAGTTGCACAAATAAAAACAATGTAATCATCAAACCATAGACTATTAGTTCAAGTCTGCCACTAGTAACAAGTTGATGAATTAAAGGTAATGCTGTAGGTAAAGCAAATGCATAATATGCCCACATAAAAACTGATAGTGACGCTAATGACGCAACAAGCATTCCAGTTAGCACCATAATAATAAATAAAGTTAATTGAGTATGTTCAAATAATAGGAAGATGTAACTGGCGGCACCCCAGGCGCAACCAGTTAAAAAAACCATAAAAGTAAAAAACCAGCCCCATTTTAAAACTTCATTGTTCTGAGGTTGTTTTTTTAAAAAATAAAAAACAGAAATTTGTCTTGTTATAGTTATAAATAGTATTGATGCAAACCAGCTCCATAGGATGGACTTTTCAACGTGATCGTAAAAAATATATGTTACGCCGACTGAACTTAATAAATGTCCAATTAAACTTGTTTTCGCCTGGTGATATAGAAAACGAATGCGTTCAATTTGTAACTTGATTCTTCCGGGGTGTTCTAATTCATTAATGTAAGAAATCTCATTCATTCTGGAAATACCATTTAATTTTAAATTATTTTCAAGTTTACTTATTTGAAGTGAAATATGTAATTAATACTGCCCCACACATGTTTTCTGGTACTTATTTTTAGATCTGGAGATTTCACATTTGCAGAGAATGTGATTTGTGATTTTTCAAAACCAACAGTTAAACCTATAGCTGCGTCATAGACAATTGGTTCAATTTCATTTGATGAGAACTCAACATCACTGTCTCTGAACTGGCCTTGTAATAATGCATCATAACCTACTAGGTGTCCTCGTATAGCAGACCATAAATACCATTCATTTGCAGGTGGTGCCGGTAAAAAATTACCCCGGCTTACTGGATCATACGGAATGCTCCAGAATGGCGTTTTTATATTTCCAATTCTAAATGCAGCACTCGCACTTAAATTTGTTTGAAATCCAAGAGAGACACCATATGTGGTAGCGAAATCCCATAGCCCGGTTTCAGCAAACTGTAAACGCGAGTTTGATAAACGTAACCTCAGGGTAAGCTCACCACCATCGGATATCTGGTGTGACCAACCACGTGGCTTTGAAATATCACTAAAAAGAGAATGTAAGCCTGATTGAATATTACGGCTAATATTTGTTCCAATCATACCCACTAATACTTCAGCGGCAAGAGCGATTTTATCATCTGCACGAACCCGTTTATTACTTAAATAAACGAGTGACGAGTAGGGACGGTCATTATAGATAGGTTGAGTATTGTGTAAGTCGTTCGGGGTATATGCCAGCATACCCAGCATAAAGCTGTAAGCAATATTTTTATCAGAATCTTTCATTCTGAGTAAGCGGGCTGTTTCACGAACAAGGCTGTCAAAAAGGTAAAGGCCCTTGTCTTTCGCCCAGAAAAATTCGACGGCAATACCCATGGTGTAATCACGGTCTTCATTGGTAAAGGGGACAAATAAATCCTGGTCAATATAGATACCAATACCACGATCTTTATTTTCAGCCGTCGCACTATTGCCGGCTAAACAGAAAAGTAATAAACAGGAAATAATTATTTTTACCGGGTGAGCTCCCATCATTTAACTAACCTATGAATTATTTTTATTACACGCTAATCATGATCTTATGGTGAATAATGGTATAAGTACAAATTTCTTTACCGTCGTCTACAAAATGATATGCTAAAGCCATGAATATAAACAAAAGTATTTCCCAGCTCCCCGGTTTACTTCAGCCTGCAGTGACTGTGCAATGGGAGTCATTTCTTGAGTCCGAAGTTGATATATCCTCATTGCCTGATGAGGTTGTGGCTACTTTGGCAAAAGTCTGGGCATGCTCTGAATTTGTCATGCAAACCTGTGTTCGCTTTCCCGAAGTATTGTTGGAACTGGCGCAAAGTGGGGATTTACTTCGCTCTTATACTGATGAGCATTATAAACATACGATTAGTATTGAACTGAATCACAACGATGATGCTGCACTACATAAACACTTACGCTTATTCCGCAGACGTGAGATGTTACGTATTGTCTGGCGTGATATTGCAGGCTGGGCAGAATTAAGCGAAACCACGCATGAATTATCCCGTATGGCAGAAGCCTGTATTGATTTTGCCCTGGCCACACTTTACCAGTGGCAGTGTAAAGAGTTGGGTACACCGTGTAACGCTGAAGGTGTAGAACAAAAGCTGGTTGTGCTTGGTATGGGTAAACTCGGTGCCTGGGAGCTTAATGTTTCTTCGGATATTGATTTGATTTTTGCCTTTTCTGAAGATGGTGAAGTCCAGGACGGACCCAGGTCATTAACCAATGCCGAGTTTTTTACCCGGCTGGGTAAAAAATTGATCCAGTCGCTGGATCAACAAACCGCGGATGGTTTTGTTTTCCGGGTCGATATGCGTTTACGCCCTTTTGGTGCCGGTGGTCCATTGGTGGCCAGTTTCAATAGCTTTGAGAATTATTACCTGGTACATGGGCGAAGCTGGGAACGCTACGCCATGGTTAAAGTGCGCGTAGTGGGGGGAGACTATGAACAGGGTGAAGAATTACTCGCCATGTTAAGGCCGTTTGTCTACCGGCGTTACCTTGATTACGGGGCCTATGAATCCTTGCGTGAACTCAAAGCGATGATCGCGCAGGAAGTAAAACGTAAGGGCATGAAAAATAACGTCAAGCTTGGTGCCGGTGGCATTCGTGAAATTGAGTTTATCGCCCAGGTTTTTCAACTTATTCGTGGTGGTCGTCATACTGAATTACAGGAACGTCGGGTGCTACCGGTACTCGACTGCCTGGCAAAAAGTAACCTCTTACCTGGATACGTCATTAATGAATTAAAAGTGGCCTACGTGTTTTTACGTAACACCGAGCATCGTATACAGGAATTCCAGGACAGGCAGACACATAACCTGCCTGATGATGAAGCCGGGCAGGCGCGTTTAGCTTTAGGTATGGGGTATGAGGACTGGTCTGCATTTATAACTGAACTTAATAAACACCGGGAAACAGTCGAAGCGCACTTTGAACAGGTCTTTGTTGCACCGCAAACCGAGGAAAGTGAAGTCAAAGTTGATACTCAGCAAGAAACCGAAATCCAGCGACTTGAAGCACTCTGGTATGACAATCTTGATGAAGATGAATCCTGTGAGTTGCTAGCTAGCCACGGTTTTAAAGACTGTCCAGCTGCATTGCAGAAATTACAAACCTTACATGGAAGTCGACAATATGCGTCGCTTAGCCGGCAGGGGCAAACCCGTTTAGACAGGCTTATGCCGTTATTGCTGGGAGCGTTACAGCAGGTTGAAAATGTTGATGTGACCTTTGATCGCGTTTTACTGCTGCTAAGTAATGTTGCACGTCGTAGTGTTTACCTGGCCTTGTTATTAGAAAACCCGATGGTGCTATCGCAGTTGATCAAGCTGTGTTCGGCCAGTCCCTGGATTGCGCGTTACTTACAACAATTCCCTCTCCTGCTTGATGAACTGATGGACCCGCGCAGTTTGTACCTGCCGCCGGAAAGAAATGAGCTTGAAAATGATTTACGCCAGCGCTTATCACAAATTGAACTGGATGACGTGGAACAGGGGATGGATGTCTTGCGTCATTTTAAACAGGCAAATGTGCTGCGTGTGGCCGCGGCAGACATTGCCGATGCCTTGCCATTAATGAAAGTGAGCGACCATTTATCCTGGATCGCAGAAATTATTCTTGATGAAGCGCTTGAACAAGCCTGGCGTCACCTGGTGGCACGGCATGGCCGACCTGTTTGCCAGCTGAGTGATAAAGGCGATGGTCAGCTTTGTGATAAAGGTTTTGCCGTGATTGGTTATGGCAAGCTGGGTGGCCTTGAATTGGGCTATGGTTCTGACCTGGATATGGTGTTTATTCATGGCAGTGAAAGCAATAACCTGATGACAACAGGTGATGAAAGTAAGGCTGAGAAATCTATCGCTGTTTCGGTCTTTTTTGCCCGTTTAGGACAACGCATTATTCATTTACTCACCTCGCATACCCCTGCTGGCGTGTGCTACGAGGCTGATATGCGGTTACGCCCGGATGGGGCATCGGGGATGCTGGTCAGCAACCTGAATTCATTTCGGGACTACCAGTTGAAAAAGGCCTGGCTATGG
>JAOUOK010000141.1 GCA_029880425.1 Gammaproteobacteria bacterium | reverse complement strand
GATTGTGACACGTCGTACTGTATTTGAGTTACGTAAAGCACGTGAAAAAGCACATATACGTGAAGGCCTGGCAGTTGCATTAGAAAATATAGATCCCATCATTGCGCTTATTAAAGCAGCAAAGAACCCTGCTGAAGCGAAAGAAAAATTAATTTCAACACCATGGACGCCTGGTATTGTAACAAAGATGCTTGAAGCAACGGGGGCTGAATCATCACGTCCTGATGGTTTATCTTCTTCTTGTGGTTTGATTGATGGTTTATATCATTTTTCTGAAACACAAGCGCAGGCCATTTTGGATATGCGTTTACACCGTTTAACCGGGCTTGAGCAAGATAAAATTATTACTGAGTTTGAAGAACTCTTAAAATTGATTGCTGAGTTGTTATTTATCTTAAGTAGCGCTGATCGTTTAATGGAAATTATCGTTGAAGAACTTAATGAAATAAAAGACCAGTATGGTGATGAACGTCGTACTGAAATTATTTCAACCCAGGAAGATTTAACGATTGAAGACCTGATTACCGAGGAAGATGTGGTTGTAACAATATCGCATGAAGGTTATGCCAAGTCTCAACCAATCACGGTCTACTCTGCGCAACGTCGTGGCGGTAAAGGTAAAGCTGCAACCGCGGTTAAAGATGAAGATTTTGTTGATAAGTTATTTGTTGCCAGCACGCATGACACGATTCTTTGTTTCTCAAGTAAGGGTAAGGTTTACTGGTTAAAAGTATTTGAAGTTCCACAAGCAGGACGTACGGCACGTGGTCGACCAATTATCAACCTGTTACCGCTTGAAACGGGTGAACGGATTAATGCAATTTTACCTATTCGTGAATATGAAGAAGATAAATTCATCTTCTTTGCGACAGCAAACGGTACTGTTAAGAAAACGCCATTAAAAGAATTTTCTCGTCCACGCGCCTCGGGCATTATTGCGATTGACTTGCGTGACGGTGATAAGTTGATTGGTGTTGAGCTGACTGATGGTAAGCAGGATGTCCTGTTAAGCAGTAGCAGTGGTAAAGCAATTTGCTTTAATGAAGATGATGTTCGAGCCATGGGCCGAAGTGCGGTAGGTGTTCGTGGTATTAAGCTAAAAGAAGAACAACATGTTATTTCATTAATTATTGCCAGCGGCGGTTATGTCTTAACCGCGACGGAAAATGGTTACGGTAAACGAACCGCGATGGAGGATTATCCTCGGCATGGTCGTGGTGGCCAGGGTGTTATCTCTGTGCAAACCAGTGAACGTAATGGAGAGGTTACGGGCGCTAAACTTGTACAAGATGATGATGAAATGATGTTAATAACCAGTGGCGGTACACTTGTGCGTACCCGTGTTGGTGAAGTGTCTGTGATGGGGCGTAATACGCAAGGTGTTCGTTTAATTCGCCTCGGTGAAGATGAACAACTAACAGGCATTGAGTGTATTGCAAATATTCAGGCTGAAGCGGGAATAGAATTACCTGTAGAAGATTCTGGAGAAGATGACGCGGAAAACGATAACCCTGAAGCAGAAGCATAAATTCAAATTTAAATTTTTGGAGTGATATAAATGTCTCGAGTTTTTAATTTTAGTGCCGGTCCAGCTATGTTGCCACAAGCTGTTTTAGAAAAAGCACAAGCAGAAATACTAGATTGGCAAGATACAGGTATGTCAGTCATGGAAATGAGTCATCGTGGCAAAGACTATATGTCAATTGCAGATAAAGCGATGGCAGATTTACGTGAAGTGATGGCAATACCTGATACTCACGAGATTTTATTTTTACAGGGTGGTGCGAGTAGCCAGTTTGCCATGGTGCCAATGAATTTATTACGTGGTAAAAAAACGGCTGACTATATCAATACCGGGGCATGGTCGAAGAAAGCCATTGCAGAAGCAAAAAAATATTGTGATGTGAATATTGCAGCAAGCACTGAAGACGATAATTTCTCGAGTGCACCATCTCAGGATGAATTAAATTTAAACCCGGATGCTGCGTATGTCCATTACACACCTAATGAAACGATAGGTGGCGTTGAGTTTGATTACATCCCGGAAACAAACGGTGTACCACTTGTTGCAGATATGTCTTCAACTATTTTATCGCGTCCAATTGATGTATCTAAGTTTGCCGTTATCTATGCCGGTGCGCAAAAAAATATTGGTCCTGCAGGTTTAACCGTTGTTATTGTTCGTAAAGATTTAATGGGTGAAACACTTGATGGTACGCCAAGCATGTTTGATTACAAAACACATGCTGAAAATGAATCGATGTATAACACACCACCAACATACGGTTGGTACCTTGCAGGTTTAGTCTTTGACTGGATCAAGCAACAAGGTGGCTTAACCAAGATGGCTGAAATCAATAAGCGTAAATCTGATAAGTTATATGCTGCTATTGATGGCTCTGATTTTTATGCAAATCCTGTTGCGATCAATAACCGTTCCTGGATGAATGTTCCATTCACGCTAAAAGATGCCGAACTAGATAAGGTTTTTCTTGAAGAGGCAGTTAAGGTTAATTTAACAACATTAAAAGGTCATCGTTCTGTTGGCGGTATGCGTGCCAGCATTTATAACGCCATGCCTGAAGAAGGGATTGATACGCTGGTGAAATTTATGGCTGAGTTTGAGAAAAAACACGGGTAAGACGTATTTAACTATCGAGGACACAGGGGTACACAGAGCTTTTATTTCATAATCCTGTATCTCTGTTCACCTCGGTGATCTCTGTGGCTCATAAACTTAAAGAGTTTAAAATAATGAATAAAATTCTAACATTAAATAATATATCGGTAGCAGGTCTGGAAAGATTACCTCGTGATAACTATGAGATTGCTTCCGAGATTCAGCATCCTGATGCGATTTTATTACGTTCTTTTAAAATGCATGACATGGAAATTCCTGAAAGCCTGAAAGCGGTAGGTCGCGCAGGTGCAGGTGTTAATAATATACCGGTTGATAAAATGTCTGCAAAAGGTGTGGTGGTTTTTAATGCGCCCGGTGCAAATGCCAACGCGGTAAAAGAACTGGTGCTTGCGGGTATGTTGATTGGTTGCCGTAACCTTGGTCAGGCCTGGGATTTTGCACGTAACCTTGAAGGTACAGATGAAGCTATTTCTAAAGCTGTCGAAGCAGGTAAGAAAAACTTTGGTGGTTTTGAATTGCCAGGCCGTACCCTGGGTGTTGTTGGGTTAGGTGCTATTGGACGTTATGTCGCCAATGCTGCACTTGATCTTGGTATGAAGGTAATCGGTTTTGATCCTGGGCTCACTGTTGAAGGTGCCTGGCAGTTATCTTCAGAAGTAGAAAAAGCCAGCAGTATTGATGAAATGATTGGTAAGGTTGATTTTATTACTTTCCATGTTCCATTAATCGAGGCTACTGCCAATATGATAAATGCTGAACGTCTGAAATTAATGAAAGATAACGTCATTATTCTTAATTTTGCCCGTAATGGTATTATCGATGATGAAGCGGTATCGGTAGCTATTAAGTCCGGGAAAGTTTATGCCTATGTCTGTGACTTCCCAAGTAACCTGTTAAAGAACCATGAGCGTGTCATTACACTGCCGCACCTTGGTGCATCAACGGGTGAGGCTGAAGACAACTGTGCCATCATGGTGGCTGAACAGATCAAAGATTACCTTGAAAATGGCAATATCAAAAACTCTGTAAATTTCCCTGAAGTTAAACTGCCGCGTACAGAGGGTAACCGTATAACGATTGTTAACAGCAATGTACCTGATATGATTGGGCAGATATCTTCAACACTGGCTAACAAGGGGTTAAATATTATTGATATGTTAAATAAATCAAAAGGTGAAATTGCTTACACGATTATTGATATTGATAAAGAAGCCGGTGATGACCTTATTGCTGAATTAAATGCTATTGATGGTGTGTTAAACGTACGGGCTATATAAAACATTATGTCAGATAAACTTTTACAACTGCGTGACAAGATTGATGCGCTGGATGAACAAATTCAGTCGTTAATTACTGAGCGTGCTAAAGTTGCAGAAGAAGTTGCTGTTGCAAAACAGGAAGCGGGTAATACGGTTTTTTATCGTGCTGAACGTGAAGCACAAGTGTTACGTAAAGTTATGCAGCGTAACGAGGGACCATTATCAAATGAAGAAATGGCACGCTTGTTCCGTGAAATTATGTCTGCTTGCCTGGCTTTAGAACGTGTAATGAAAATTGCTTTTCTCGGGCCTGAAGGTACCTTTACCCAAGCTGCAGCTTTAAAACATTTTGGTCATTCCGTTAAAACCTTACCGATGCCAACTATTGGTGATGTTTTTCGTGAAGTGGAATCAGGTGCTTCGTCTTATGGCGTGGTTCCGGTAGAAAATTCAACAGAAGGTGTAATTAATCATACCCTTGATGAATTTATGAACTCTTCATTAAATATATGCGGTGAAGTTGAGTTACGTATTCATCACAATTTGCTGAGCAAAGCTGAAGATTTAAAAGATGTGAAAAAAGTGTATTCACATCGCCAGTCATTAGCTCAATGTCGCAAGTGGTTAGATACCAACTTAAGTAATATTGAACAAATTGATGTTAGCAGTAATGCCGAAGCTGCGAGGCTGGCCTCTGAGGAAAAAGATGCGGCTGCCATTGCTGGCGAAACAGCCGCTGAAATTTACGGATTAAATACCATTGCAGCAAATATTGAAGATGAGCCGGATAATACCACGCGTTTCTTAATAATCGGTGAACGCAGCGTACCGGCCAGTGGTGTTGATAAAACATCAATGCTTGTTTCAACAAATAATAAGTCAGGTTCATTACATGCCATGTTAGGCCCATTAGCTGAAAACGGCATATCAATGACGCGCATTGAATCACGCCCTTCACGTCAGGGCATGTGGAATTATGTTTTCTTTATTGATATTGAAGGTCATATTGATGATGCGAATGTTGCAAAAGCAATTGCTGAATTAGAAGCAGCAGCAAGTGTTGTTAAAGTTCTCGGCTCATATCCAAAAGCCGTTTTATAAAGTACGTATTTCAAACAAACTACTATTCGAGTTTATAAATGTCTGATTGTGATTTATTTTCTCTTGCTACAAAAGGTGTGCAGGCACTATCGCCTTACCAGCCAGGGAAACCCATTAATGAGTTAGAACGTGAGTATGGTGTTTCAGATATCATCAAGCTTGCCTCAAATGAAAACCCGTTAGGTCCGGGTAACAAGGTTATTGACGCGATTCAAAGTGAACTGGCTGATTTATCCCGTTATCCTGATGGTAATGGTTTTTCCTTAAAACAAGCATTGGCAAAAAAGTATTCGGTTGCAACTGAGCAAATTACCCTGGGTAATGGATCAAATGATATTCTTGAAATACTGACACGCGCATTTGTTAGCCCTGAACACGAGGTTGTTTTTTCTCAGCATGCGTTTGCGGTATATCCCATTGTAACCCAGGCAGTCGGTGCTAAAGCCGTAGTGGTTCCTGCCAAAGACTGGGGGCATGATCTTGAGGCCATGCAAAAAGCCATCACTAAAAATACACGTGTTATTTTTATTGCTAATCCAAACAATCCAACCGGAACCTGGCTGGAGGAAAAAGAACTATCTGTATTTTTACAGAAAGTACCCAATAATGTTTTGGTCGTGTTAGATGAAGCTTATTTTGAATTTGCCAATAGCGATCCGTCAGCGGTTAATTATCCGGACG
>JAOUOK010000140.1 GCA_029880425.1 Gammaproteobacteria bacterium | reverse complement strand
CATTTTATGACCCAACTGTTGACAGTGATATGATTAACTTTGCGAAATCTCAACGAAATAAATAATAACAACAGACTTTCGGGCGAAGACCAGAATTCATAATAAAGGCTCTAATTATGTTTGCCACAGCCTGATTTTTTTATGGTTTTATTTTTTTCCTTATTCACGCTACTATCCCATACATTGAAAAATATAGTCGCTATGCAGCATTTGCCTTGATTACTCAAGCTGCATTAAGGCTATTTGGCTCGGTTAAAATCAAAAAATAGCGGCGGGCAACATAATTTACCCGCCTCTTGATAGTTAGAATTTAATTCCTAGTATAAGTAAACGGCTCCAGAGCATTGTTTAGAATTATCAGCCTGTTCTCCATTCACTCCAGTTGCAGCACTATCTTCACATAAAGCTCCAACTGCCAATGTACTTCCATCAGGAGAAAGGCTCAAAAAACTACCGAACAAATCCCCTTCATCAACTGTGCTTGCTTTAATATAGGACTTTTGAGACCAGCCATTACTTTCACTCCAACTGTATAGATAAACAGCTCCAGACGCAGGAAATGAGTTGTCTGATTGGTTCCCATCGATACCAATATCGAAACTATTTTCACCATGAGCACCTACTGCTAGTATTTTCCCATCAGATGAGAGACTAATATCTCCTCCAAACAAATCAAACGTATCATTATTGCTTGCTTTAATATAGGCATTCTGCGACCACTGTGTATCTACTCTTTTAAATATATATGCAGCCCCAGAACTGCTGGCCAGATTATTAGCTTGATCTCCATTAATCCCATTAGTAATACTGTCTTCATAAGGAGCGCTTACTACTAAAGCATTACCATCAGCAGAAAGATTAACGCTATAGCCAAAAGAGTCTCCAGCATCAGTATTGCTTGCCTTCACATATGTTTGCTGAGACCATAAGTTTTGCTCTCGCTCAAATACATAAACAGCACCTGATTTGGGAGACAAATTATTCGTTTGGTCCCCATTAATGCCTATACTATTACTATCCTCACTAGTTGCTCCAACTGCAAGGATATTCCCATCAGCTGAGAGACTAACACTAATACCAAAATAATCACCACTATCGGTGTTGCTTGCCTTAATATAAGCCTGCTGTGACCAAATTCCATCTGCACTGGTATATACATAAACAGCTCCAGCATAACCTTTCAAATTATTAACTTGATCTCCATTAATTCCTTTAGCATTACTACTTTCCCAAGAAGCACCAACGGCTATAGTATTCCCATCGGCTGATATACTAACTTCACCTCCAAAACGGTCTGTAGTATCTGGATTACTTGCTTTAACATATGCCTGTTGAGACCAAATATTACCTTCACGAGTAAAGACATAAGCGGCTCCAGAGTCTCGTATTAAATTATTAACTTGGTCGCCATTAATCCCCGAAGCATTACTATCTTCTCCAGATGCACCAACTACCAAAGTATTACCGTCCGCTGATAAACTTACACTAGCACCAAAATAGTCTTCTGAATCTGGATTACTGGGTTTAATATAAGCTTGTTGTACCCAATTGTTTCCCTCCAAAACAAACACGTATACCGCACCAACTTTCCAAAAAAAATTATTCTTAGACTGGTCGCCATTAATTCCAGAACCAGCGCTATCTTCTTGTGCAGCTCCAACGACTAAAGTTTTACCATCTGAGGATAAGCTTATTGCAAAACCAAATTGATCGTTAGAATCAGTATTACTCGCTTTAAAATAGCCTATTGAAGACAACATCAAATCGGTAATTTCAATTGGTAAGGTTTGAGTTAGCTCACCAGTCGCATCAAAGGCAGCTATTACATATCGACTATTAATCCAATCCGTTTTATGAACTGCCAACTCAACAGTTGTACTCAAACCAGTTAAATTATCTTGTAATAATGACAAACCTGAGATTCCGTCGGGATCAACATATAGTTTGTAATGAGTGGCTCCTTCATATACTGACCAATCAAACTGTATGGTTTTAATGCCCGAACTACTCACAGTAGCTTCCAGAACATCTTTTACTGTTACAGTGACGTTCTGAACAGTAGTAAGAGTCCCATCAGTTGCACTGATATCTATTTCATAAATATTATCAGCATCACTATCAGTAGGATTTTCAAAGTCAGGTGCTGTCTGAAAACTTAGTGTGCCTGTCGTAGGGTCAAAAACAAATAAAGCCTCGTCACTACCACCTGAAACACTAAAGGTTATAGCATCACCATTAGGGTCTGTAGCCATTGCCACATAATCCGTAACTGTTGTGTTTTCATTAATTGTAACTGAATTACCACTAGCAAAAATTGGTGCCTGATTTTTGGGTTTTGATGAACCTCCACCACCGCAAGCACTAAGAATTAAAGAAAAAAAGATTAACAGGACAAACTGCATATGCTTCATAATGTTCCCCTTGTCATTTTAATAATATTATTTTTAACAACTCAGTAATTCAGAACTCGTAAACAATATATTAGATTATTTGATATCGAACCAGAGATAACATCACTTCATATACCCACAGTCATTCTGACAGAGACTGAAAACCATAAAAAGGCGAGCAACATAATTTACCCGCCTTGATGGCTTGAATTAAATATCTAATACATAAAGACAGCTCCAGCACACGGCATAGTATTATCAGTTTGATCTCCATTTACTCCAGTTGCAGTACTATCTTCACAGCGAGCCCCTACTGCCAATATATTTCCATCAGACGAAAGGCTCAAAGCGTAACCAAAAAAATCTCCGTCATCAACTGTACTTCCTTTAATATAGGATTTTTGAGACCAGCCATTACCATCACTCCAGCTATATAGATAAACAGCACCTGATACTGGTAATGAATTGTCTGATTGGTCTCCATTTACTCCCGTAGCATAACTACTTTCACCATAAGCACCTACTGCAAGTATTTTACCATCGGAAGAAAGACTCATACCAGACCCAAAAAAGTCATTTTGGCCTGTATTACTAGCCTTAATATAAGCATTCTGTGACCATAAAGTTCCTACTCTATTAAACAAATAAACCGCCCCTGCTCCGTTAATAGTATTTGTTTTTTCGCCATTAATTCCTGTAGCATCACTGCTTTCATGAAGAGAACCAACGGCCAATGTATTACCATCAGCAGACAAACTGACGACTTCGCCAAATGACATCAAACCATAATTACTTGCCTTTACATAGGCCTGCTGTGACCATACATTAGTCTCTCGGATAAATACATAAACTGCTCCAGATTTAATCTTTAAATCATTTGTTTCATCACCATTAACTCCTGTCGCATCACTACTCTCCTGAAGTGCCCCAACTGCCACGGTATTACCATCAGCTGAAATACTAACATCATGCCCAAAACGGTCAGCATAACCTGCATTACTAGCTTTGATGTATGCCTGCTGAGACCAAATATCTAATGAGCGCGTGAATATATAAGCTGCTCCTGAATCTTTCAATAGGTTATTAGTTTGATCTCCGTTTATTCCGGTGGAATTACTACTCTCTCTTACAGCTCCAACTACCAAGGTAGATCCGTCCGAAGATAACGCAACTGAACCACCAAAACCATCAGAACCATCAGCGTTACTAGCCTTGACATAAGCTTGTTGAGACCAAACACCTGTATCTTGAGTAAATATATAAACAGCTCCAGACCAACCTGCTGAATTATCAAATTGATCTCCAATAACTCCAGATTCCTTAGGAGCACCTACGGCTATTGTATTGCCATCGGCTGAGATACTGACACTGCTTCCAAAACGATCTTCTATATCTGAATTACTTGCCTTGAGATAGGCTTGCTGGACCCAACTACTTTCAGAACGAACAAATACATATACAGCCCCAGATCTCAGTAATGAATTATCACTCTGGTCACCATTTGAACCTGTAGCAATACTATCTTCAAGGGGAGCTCCAACAACGAGTATACTTCCATCGGCAGATAGGCTTACCGAATTTCCAAAATAATCTTCGGTATCAGTATTACTTGCTTTAAAATAACCGATTGAAGATAACATTAAATCAGTAATTTCAATTTGCGGTGTCTGAGATAGCTCACCTGTCGCATCAAAAGCAGCGATTACATATCGACTATTAACCCAGTCCGTTTTATGAACCGCTAGCTCAACAGTTGTACTCAATCCAGTTAAATTATCTTGTAATAATGTCAAACCCGATATTCCGTCTGGATCGACGTATAATTTATAGTGAGTGGCTCCAGTATAATCTGCCCAATCAAATTGAATGGTTTTAACGCCAGCACTACTAACTGTTGCTTCGAAAATATCATTTACAGTTACAGTTACGTTCTGCACCACGGTATGAACACCATCAGTTACGCTTATATCTATTTCATAAATATTGTTTGCATCACTGTCAGTTGGGTTTTCAAAGTCAGGCGCTGTTTGAAAACTTAATTCTCCTGTTGTAGGGTCAAAAACAAATAAAGCTTCATCACTGCCGCCAGAAACACTAAAAGTGATTGCTTCACCATTAGGGTCTGTAGCTGTTGCTACATATCCTGTAACGGTAGTATTTTCATTAACTGTAACAGAAGCATTGCTTGTAAAACTGGGTGGATTGGTTGTCACGTCAATGCTAACGGTAGCTGCTGCACTGGTTGCTATACCGTCGTTAACTGTAAAAGTAAAACTATCAGCTCCCACGTACCCCGAATTAGAGGTATAAGTCAGGTTAGGTGCTGTGCCTGTTAATGACCCATTACTTGGGTTAGATGCAACGGAGTAAGTTAATGGGTCACCATCAGGATCTGAACCTGAAAGTGTGATGGGTAATTCGATTCCTGATTCGACCGTCAACGATTGTGAACTGGCTGAAGGCGTTTGATTTTTGGGCTTTGAAGAACCTCCACCACCACCGCAAGCACTTAAGATTAAAGAAAAAAAGATTACCAGGACAAACTGCATATACTTCATAATGATCCCCTTGATTTTTAATAAGATTATTCTATTTATCACAATTGAAACCAGCTTTATATATATGATTTTTTTTCAATTGTATTAGTTGTAATTATCTCAAATAGATACAACGCGATTGAGTGTATCAAAGTCAAATAAACATGGAAAGAATTATTAATATTCCCCTGATTACGCAAGCTTCATCAAGGCTACAGTTAATTTCAGATGGATTACCATTTCCATGGGAAAGACGCCCTTCGACAAGCTCAGGGAACGTTTATTTATACTGGATTCTGGTCGCCACCAGAAAGACGGCGGGGAGACATCTCCATTTCGGTCGATGTGACAGCCTCTAACTGCGGGAAACGTTACGCTATCCCGCCATACGGGGAAAACCTCACAACACCTCAAACTCAACCATGCCCATCTGCCCATCTCGGTTATAGGCCATCACCACATATTTCCCCTGAGCCAAATCTTTTAGGTCAATCGATTTTTCAGGTTCTGTCTCACCAACCTTTCTACCATTAACAATCCAGATAACATCACTTTGACTACCTACCACTGACAAATTGATATTAAGTAAGTCATTACTATCAGGTGGAGTGATGATTTTACTTTGGTTTTCTACACCGGTAATCACCAAATCATCTACCAGATCCACCATCGATCGACATTGTTTAAGCAAAGGTGGAATCAATGCCTGTCGCTTGAAAACATCTGGCAGCCAGACTTCAAGACGAGATGGCCAAAGAGCAACTTTTTGTTCAACCATTTGACCTTGATAACAGGATGGAAAGACGCGATGCTTTT
>JAOUOK010000139.1 GCA_029880425.1 Gammaproteobacteria bacterium | reverse complement strand
ATCTTTTTCTTGTAATAAGTTTTTGATTTTATTGATTAATTTTTGACGTTGTTGTTCAGGCACAGGTGCTGCTACCTGGGCATTACGTCCTAGCATACGAATCTGGCTGTCATCAATAATGGGGGGATTTACTGTGGCTGTATTCATAGTTTTAACAAAAATTTCAGGTTAATGTCGTAATCTTGACTAAAATTAAAAACATCTAACATCATATTATCGGTGATTTATCAGATTATTAATATGCATCAAATTAGATAAAACAAGTAATTTACTTCTATTCATTTAGTGTATTTTATTATTTAATTCAAGTAATTTAAAAAGAAAGTGTTGTAACTGTATGAAATTATAGTAATATCTTGGGTAGATACCATTATCATGGAGTGTTTAGCAGTACTTATTTTAATATGAATACTAAAAAGAAAATCATAGATAAAATCTGTAAATGTTTGCGCTTATCTGAGTCGGGTAATCCAAATGAAGCCGCTTTAGCATTACGTCAGGCTACCCGCATGATGGAAAAGCATGGTGTTACGGATAAACAAATCATGGCCGCAGACGTTTCTGAAAGCGCGACCCAGGCAGGTCGACGCTATAATCCTCCCTTTTGGGCGTTAGCATTAGCAAACCTGGTTGCAGATGCATTTCAATGCCGAAACCTGATTTCCCGAAAGTATGGTCATGCACCGGAATTTCGTTTTATTGGGCTTGGTTTCAAGGCCGAAGTGGCCACTTACGCCTACTCTGTTTTACACCGCTACCTGGCCACAGCAATTGAACAGTTTGAATTGACTGTTAAACAGGGTGATTCCCCTGAACATTCACCGGATGAGGCGGAAAAGCAGCGCCGGACAGAGGTTTTTGCCCAGGCCTGGTTATTTAGGGTGGGGCGGACTGTTTCAGAGTTCGTAGGTGATAAGACTGAACAGGCGGTCATTGATGACTATATTCAGGAAAAATATGGTGAAACCCCTGAGATTGGCAGTGACGCGACGGCTACTCAGGAAGCAGATTATGGTGATATTATTAGCGGTATGCAGGCTGCAAATGAAGTTGAACTTTATCGTTCAGTAGGTCATTTTTTTCAGCCAGAATTATTACAACATAAGCATGCCTCTTAACAATTTAGTTTAAAAGTTTAGGGAATACAGCCTGACCTTGATTCAGGTTTTTATTCTGGAATGGGAAAATATCAGAATATGTCCGCATTCGTCTGTTATCGCAATAAAGGTGTTAATAAGAAAGTACCGTGTAAGGCGGTGTTAACGCTTGGGCGAGATAAAAACAGTGATATTGTCATTATTGATCTTCTCGCATCCCGAAATCATGCCATGATCCGACGTCTTGGGCGGAGTGATTATTACCTGATTGACAGTGGCAGTTCCAATGGTAGTTTTGTTAATTCACACCGTGTTGCTATCCCCCGTTTATTAAAATCAGGAGATCGTATTCAAATTGGTGGAAGTGAACTCGTCTTTGAGCAGGATTACAAAGAAGAAGATGTCATGGATACAATATCCATGGAAGAAACAATTATTTCTGACCGCCCGGTGATAAGTCAAATTACGGTGTTGGTAGCAGATATCCGTGGTTTCACCTCGCTTTCAGAAAGTGTCAATATCAGAACCTTAACCCGCATGATGACGAAATGGTTTCATAATGTGACAGATGTGATTACGAGTCATGGAGGTATAGTTGATAAGTTTATCGGTGATTGTGTATTTGCACGTTGGGAATTTGATACGAATCAAGCTGAATCAGTAATTAAAGCTCTACAGGCCGCAATTGAAATAAATGATGTTACTGAAGAATTGAATATTAATTCCCCAGAGATTTCAGAAAAGCTTCGTATTGGAGTTGGTATTAATACCGGGGTGGCATCAATGGGAATTGGTCAGGATGCAACCGCGATGGGTGATGCGGTTAATATCGCTTTCAGGCTTGAGACTGCAACAAAAGTACTTGGCACTGATATTGTTATGAGTGAATCATCATATAGCTCTTTGCCAGATGAGTGTCTTGCCGGCGAAAAACAAAAAATCAGGGTTAAGGGTAAACGTGATGTATTACGGATATGCAGTTTACATTTTAGTGACGTGCAAAAAATGTTTAATAGCTACAGTGAATTGTTACCACAAAAAGAAGGATAAATTTAAGGGATTAATAAACGTATTTCACTCATCAGGTTTTCCATATCGGTTTTAATAATGTTTATGGTTTGTACCGCCTGGTTAGCTAATTCGAGGTCTTCTGTCACCTGTTTTTCATTTGCAGGTTTATCATTATGTTGAGATTCTTTTTCCAGGATTGTCCTGCCTTCTTCAGCAATAATGACTTTTTCATCTTCAATAAATTGCGCAAGGTAAACGTAGGCCTGGGTCAGGCCATCCTGTACTTTTAAATCATTTTTATCAATCGCTAAAATAAGAGTTTGAATGGCTATTTTTATTTCTTCTTTTGCATAGGGTAGCCTGGAAATAGCAATACCATAAATTGAAGGTTCAATTGTTGAGAGCAGCTTGCCGTATTCACTGACGATGTGCTCAGCTTCTTCTAAGGTCTGATCTGATGTCATTATTTGTTATTGTATATTCTTTAAAATAATATAATTTGGTAAACTCATTATGGCAGTGTTTTAACTTATTATCACTATGTTATCAGGAATGAGTCGTCATAATGTCAGAGCAACTACAGAGTTTAAAAGAGTTTACAATTAATAATCCGGATCTAGTGACATGGACAATGACAGGTTTACTTGTTCTGGTTGGCATGTTGTTACAGAAAGCATGGATTAAAGAATATATTAGTGGCTGGAAGTTAAAGCATTTATTAAGAAATATTGGCGCTGATTCTCTGCACAATGTAATTATCCATGATGAAATGGACGGCAAGATATTTATTGAAAATTTAATCCTTATGCCAGACAGAATTTTAATTTTAGGTGTGAAAAAGTATAAAGGTTTAATTTTTGCTGCTGATAATATTGATTTGTGGACACAAGTTATTGGCAATAAGAGCTATAAGTTTGACAATCCTTTGCGCCAACTTGAAAGTGATGCGTTAACTCTAAATTCAAAAATTGAAAACAGTAAAATTCAAGAAAAAGTATTATTTATTCATGGTGCAGAATTTCCAAAAGGTAAACCAGAAAATGTTCTGGAGATCATGGAAGTGAGTGCATGGCGTAATACTTCTGCCCATACTGATATTCCAGGGCCATTGCTGGCTGACTGGAAAAAATTACAAGAGCTTGTGCTGCTGGATGACCGTGATAAAGAGCTTTTTATGGGCGACGATAATACTGCCGGATTAAATTTATTTTCACTGCTAAGTATTGTGATGATCACAACACTCTGGCTGGTCTGGCGTTTAGCGTAATAAATTTTATTCGTTATTTTTTAGCTTTTTTAGGGTTTTCAGCGTCAGATAATACCTCTTGCCAGTTTTGCATTATATCATCCATCTTGTTGCCGACTTTTTTCTTGATATTTACCTTGGTATCCGCACGTAATACTTTCTTACGAATAGTCTTGGTTTTTGCTATGGCGGTGCCGGGTTGAACAGTATCATTTCCGCTGTTAAATAATGCTGCAATTGATTGCACTTTTAAGGTGTTTGTTGCATGCAACGTGAAAACAGCACCTGCTAGTATCAGGATAAATGAAGCTGCGATTGCAAAAGTATTAGATTTAGAATCTTGCTTTCTTCTCATATAAGCTTGTTTATCAAACTGAGGAGCTGCGGCTGAAGCTGGGCTCACGCTGGCAGCCTGAGATTCATCCTGGTTCAAGAAAGGATTATTTTTATAAGCTGATTCCTGTTCTTGTTTAGGATAAATAACAACAGATTTTTTTACTTCCGCTTGTGCAGGTTTGGTTGATATCTGTGTTAAAGACGATTCAGCCTGGGTCCTGTGTGAAATCGCAGGTTGTTTTTCAGCTTCAACTGAAGGTGAATTAGCAACAATTTCAGGCTCTTTGAAAATAAAGAGATCGTCTTCACTTTCTAAAATTGTTTTGTCGTTATTTTTACTAATGTTTACCTGGCTACCAGTATTCGCGGTTGTCTCAGCTGGAATATTAATTGGTTGTGATTGAGCCAGCTTAGCTTTTATTACTTCTGCTTTACGTTTTGCATCAATATCACTGAGTGGTTCAACCGGAGACATTCCAGGAATGCTAACAGATTTGTAGTCAACCATTTCTTCATGTGGTTTTGTATTAAGAAGTCTTTCTGATTCAGATACAACTTCCACAATAGTTTCTTCATGGATAACTTTAACATCCTGTTCTGCAGCAGCTGTTTTCTTCGATTGTTCTTTTAAGTCATTTATAACACGGTTTGCTTCTGCTTCAATTTGTTTGCGTGTTTGTTCAAGTTCATGATGTAAGCGTTCAGCATCTTGCTTGGCTTTTTGTCGGATCGCTTCAGCTTCAGCAGCTGCTTCCTTGGTTTTAGATTCAGCCAGCTTATCTGCTTGTTTTTTAGCTTCTGCAATAATAGCTTCGTGTTTACGTTTTTCTTCGTCTTTAGTTTGTTGCAATTTTTGCTCAAGCACGGCGCGTGTTGATTCAATTTCGTCGCGGATTTGCTTGGCTTCATTTAATGCACTGCGACGGATTTCATCAGCTTCATTTTTAATCTTAAGTGCAGACGTTTTAATAATTTTTTCTTCTTCCTTAAGACGTGCTGCATCCTGTTCCATTTTTTGACGTGCAGCTTCAACTTCGGCACGTAAGTATTCTGCTTCTTCCATGGCGCGTTGTTTAATAAGCTCAGCTTCAAGTTCAGCCTGTTTTTTCGCCTGCTCAGCAGCGGCAGCTGATTGTTTCATCATTTCCTCAGCACGGCGCATAGCTTCGTTTGTTTCTTTTTGACGTTGCTCAATGGCTTTTCTTTCTGCTTCCGCTTTAGCTAATTCTTGTGCCGCTTTTTCAGCACGTAAACGTTCAGCTTCTTCCAGCGCCTGTTGTTTTATAACAGCCGCTTCTTGTTCTGCTTTCTTGCGCGTTTGTTCTGCTATAACAGCCGATTGTTTCATCATTTCTTCAGCTTTTAGTTTATCAGCAGCTGACTGTTGCGAGGCTTGTTGAGCAGTTGTTTTTTTCTGAGCTATGCGGGCACGGGATTCAGCCAGTTCTTTTTTGTGCCGAATAATATCCTGTTCAGCTTTTTCCCTGGCTGCTTTAATTTGCTGTTGTTGCTGGGCAATTTTTTCTGCTTGTTTCTTCGCTTCAACCACCTGTGTTGAAGTTTCAGTTGTAGCCGGTTTTGTCTCTGTCCTGGCCGGCGAGTTCGGTTTAGCATTATTCAGACCAGCCTCAAGAACACTGCATTTTAAGCCATGTTGAATGACTAAAAATGCTGCAGCTGCGCTTTGTGAGCCATCATTGCATACGAGTAAGTATTCTCTGTCAGAATTCAGGCTATCAAGCTTGAGGCGAAGCATGCTGAGTGGAATATTGACCGCACCTTCCAGTGGTTTTTCTTTACTTTCCTGCTCACTACGAACATCAATAACTACACAGCCTTCATTTAACTTGGCTGGCATTTCACTGTGAGCAAAATAGGAAATAAGAGGATTAATGAGCAGGTTTAGGAAATCATTTTTCTTTAATCTCATTAAGCTACCATTTTCACGCATCGTGATAGTAGCATTACGTTTGCCATTACTGATGAGGGCCTCTTCACCAAAGCCACTTCCTGTAGGGAGTGTCGCCAGTAATACATTTGCCGAGTCAGCCACGGGTTGACGGT
>JAOUOK010000138.1 GCA_029880425.1 Gammaproteobacteria bacterium | reverse complement strand
CGCGGTTGAACGCATAGTTGTGCTTTCATCGGTAGGCAATAAAAATAGAAAAGTCTGGGACCAGCTTCACCCAGTAATGTCTGAAGGAAATTTTGACGAGGCCAGGGCATTGACTGATGAAGATGATTCTCACATTAGTAAGCTTTTAGGTATGGGGCTGGCGAGACAGGGTGCAGTACGACGTCGTGATGATATTGAGATAGCCATGGAAGAAAGCATGATGGAAATTATTCCTCAGCTTGAAAAACGTACACCTTACGTTGCTTTATTTGCAAATATCTCAACACTGCTGGGACTGCTTGGAACTATCATGGGTTTGATTGAAGCATTTACCGCTGTGGCAAATGCCAATCCTGCTGATAAAGCAGATTTATTATCAGCAAGTATCTCGGTTGCAATGAATACAACGGCTTTTGGCCTGATGGCTGCAATTCCGTTATTGATCATTCATACATACCTGACATCCAAAACCGGTGAGATTGTTGATAGTTTAGAAATGGCTTCAGTTAAAACATTAAACATAATTTCTGAAGCAACTAAACGCCAAGGTTAGCATTAACATGAGTAGAGGACATCACTACAGAAGAAGGGATAAAGAAATTCCTGAGCTGGATATCGTGACCTTTTTGAACTTAATGGTTGTGTTAATTCCTTTCTTGTTAATTTCTGCTGTTTTTTCACGCATTACTATTCTTGAACTGAATGTACCGTCCGGAGGTAGTGGTGGTGCAGATAAGCCGAAACTTGTACTTGAAGTTATAGTTCGTAAAAAAGGAATTGAAATTGGTAATGGTAAAGGTGTTGTTGCGAGTATGCCTAAAGTTGATGGTAAATACGATGTTGCAACGCTGTCTGCATATCTTAAAAGAATTAAAGAAAATTATCCGGATAAAACAGATGCTATTGTTTTGATGGAATCAAACCTGGAATATGAATATCTTGTTCTAATAATGGATGCCGTTCGTAGCGCCGACCCTGTGGTAGAAAAACCGGTCGAAGGTGCTACTGATGAAGCCGCTCCTCCTGGTGAAAAGACAATATTGTTTACTGATATATCCGTTGGAGATGCACCATGAAGTCTTCCAGACGGATAAAACGGATGACCAGGAACAAGGGTAAAAAGACTGCATTAAGCCTGGTTTCCCTTATGGATGTTTTTACTATTTTAGTATTTTTTCTTTTATCAAATTCATCATCGAATGAAGCTTTATCCAATCCAAAAGATATAAATTTACCTAATTCAGTAGTCGAATCAAAAGCTCGTGAAACAATCGTGGTATTTGTTTCTTCAGAGGTAATATTGCTTCAGGATGAACCGGTTATGCAAACAAGTGAAGCGCTGGCTACTAAAAGTGAAATTATTACTCCCTTAAGAGACAAGTTGCTTATGCAAAAAGAAAAGGCAATGAGTGTTACAAAGAAAGCAGAGGTTGATAGTAAAGAAGTTACGATACTGGCTGATAAGAAAATACATTTCAAATTACTGAAACGCATTATGTCGACCTGTACAAGTGTTGGCTATGGAAAAATTTCTCTAGCTGTAATTCAAAAAGGTTCTCAAGGTTAGAGTTGTAAGAGTGGGATTAGAATCAGTCGTATCAACAGAACAGCAAAGAATCATCAAGAAAATTGATGAGGCTAAGCTGTACCATGAAGGTTTAAAGGAGAAGTTATCAAGAGCTGCCAGAGAGCTTAATAAAATAACAGATCAAACTACAGTCTATTCTGATTTGCTGGAAGTGAGTCAAAAACTAAAAAACTTACAGGAGTCAGGTGGAGCAAAACTTTTCTGGGAAGATAAATATGCAAATGAGTCAGAATTTCTTGAGCATATTGAAAATTTACATAAGAAAGCCAAAAAATTTACTGACCAGGTAGATTTAGTTCGCGATGAAAAATTAAGTTTAGAGAAAAAGGTAGAGCAGGCTGGTTTTGAAATAGATTATTTATATGAAGACCTGAAGAATCAAAAAATTAATGAAGCAGAAAGTAAAAATGATTTCATTGTTGAAAGGGAATATGAACCTACACCTTTCCGTTCCATGCATATGCCATGGGACAAGAAGGATGAGAATGAGAAACGATTTAAGAAGTATTTATTAGTTGCTCTTCTATACAGTATTTTATTTGCATTGGTCGTTCCTTATGTAGAGCTGCCAGCTCCCGATATGGAAGAAGAAACAAAAATACCGGAACGTATTGTTAAATTTATTAAGAAAAAAGAACCTAAGCCAAAGCCTAAAAAAGCAGCAGCTCAACCTGCAGGAAAAAAGAAGCCAACAACAGAAGAGAAGGAAAAAGCACGTAAGAAAGCTGCTAAAACAGGATTGCTTGCATTTAAAAACAATTTTGCTGATTTAATGGATAATATGTCTCAACCAAAATTAGGAGCAAATGCAAAATTATCTAAACAGGGCAAGCGTTCGAAATCAACATCTCGCGCAATGGTACTTTCACAAGCACAAAGTGGTAGTAGTGGTATTAATGCTTCGAGCCTGAGTCGTGATTCAGGTATACAGGGTGACAAGATTGGTTCGGTAGGTTTCTCACGAGTCAACAGTGCTATTGGTACAGGTGCAGAAGATGACAGACCGTTAAGCTCAGGTCCGGGACCATCACGTACAGATGAAGAAATACAAATTATATTTGACCGCTATAAGGCGGCACTTTACAGAATTTATAACCGGGAACTTCGTAAGAATCCAAGCTTACAAGGAAAAATGGTTTTACGAATTACTATTTTACCAAGTGGCAAGGTATCGAATGCAAAAGTTGAGTCAACTGATTTAGATTCAGCTTTATTATCGAAGAAAATTATTGACAGGGTTAAACGTTTTAATTTTGGGGCGAAAAAAGATGTTCCAACAATAACGATTCTATATCCGATAGATTTTCTACCGGCATCGTAGTGTAAGAGCGTATTACACTCATTATGCTGTAGTTAATTACTATAGGGTTTAGCACATTATGTATACGCTTAGTAACATTGCGTTGATCGCAAAACGGGTTTTAAAAACGGTTTATAATCGTTGTGGGATTCGTGATTCTAAAAAAACTGCTAATGATAACTGTGTCACATTTTCTGTTCCAGATAAATTAAAAGATATTGTTTCAGAGGTTGAACTTACTTGTACTCACCAGGCTTTTTCAAAAAAACGTCATTCACTTTTATTATTTTTTACCTTGTTTTTAGGCAGTCTTTCCTCAGCATATGCAGGTGAATTCTGTGTTGCCAATCCACAATTTAATGGTGTTATTGATGGGACGATTGCTTATACTTCGCCACCTTTAAATACAATTACCCAGGTTACTATTGATGGAGATTGTACATTTAAAAATTTTACAACAGCTAATCCGTTAGATGTAACAATTAACTTTCAAACTAATGATCCCTCAATATATTTAATTAGCTTCGACAACGTCATATTCTCAGGAAATATGGCTTGTTCTAACATTGATCATAAGTTATGGGTAGTTAATTCGCCGGAAGGTGCATTTTCAAATAAATGTCAGGATATAATAATACCGGCAGAGACTATTGCTAAAGATATTCCTGCCCCAACAGCGGGGATTGGTGAACCCTTTACCTATACCTTAACACTTCCCTCAATGGAATTTCCTGTTGGTGATCCATCACCAAATGATTTGGGTAATGTTGTATTAACAGATGACCTTAATGCTCTAGGTGTTGATGTGACATTAGTGGGTACACCTACTGTCGAGTGGAAATCAGGTGGTGCTGTTCCGCATACATTTACCAATAATGCAGGGTTACTTACTTTTATTCTTCCAAATATTACGAGCGGTGATCAAATGGAAATCAAGATCACTTTAGTTCTTGATGATACTGTCTTAAATACTGTTGGAAAACAATTTACAAATACTGCCAGATGGAGTTTTTCCAGGTGGATTGATCTCGATGAAAATGGCATCGTTGAAGATGGAACATTTGATGCTGATGGAGATGGAATATTAGAAGATGAGTTCTTTGATCCACTTCCTGGTGAAAATGGCGTTTCATTGCCGATAACAATAGCAGAACCAGCTCTCGTGGTGAGTAAAACTAGCAATGAGACCGCGCTGAACCTTGGTATACCTGCAACCTATTCAATTGATGTTCAAAATAATGGTGGTAGCAATGCATGGCATACTACAATTCTAGATCGTCTTCCTAATATTGACGCCCCTGATCCAGATCCGGTAGGAATATGCGATACCAGTCCTATTGCAACGATAAGTGCTCAGGTTTATGCGGCTGATGGTACAACATCTGTATCTGGTTTGCTGGCTCCGGGTTTTGATTATTCTGTTGCATATACTGGTGCACCAACATGTGAACTTAGTCTTACCATGTTGACTCCCAAAGCGGTAATCGGTCCAACTGAACGGTTAATTATTACCTATCAATCGCAACTTGATGTTGGCACCACGAGAGATGCATATATTCTGACTAATATTGCAGCTGCTACAGAATGGTTTAGTGCTGATGGAACATACCCCCGTATTACACATAGTAGGACACTTACAGATGGTACACCTGCAGTCGTTGATCATGAGGATAGTTATGATATTACAACAGCACTATCTGGATATTATTTTCAGAAGACGGTTCAGAATTTAACAACAGGAGCAAACCCTGCTGTGAGTGGCGCACCAGGCGATACAATGCGTTATCGTTTACGTGTTTTTAATGTTGATCAAAACATTGATACCATTTCAATAAGTGATGTACTCGATCCAGCTAAATTTGATACTGCTACATTCAATATCGTACCGCCAATCCCTGCTAATAGCACATTCAGCTTTAATCCTGTAACAGGTGAATTAGTGGTTCAAGGTTTTCCAGCAGCAACTGATTTGAATGTTGCGCAGGGCAGTGAGCTGATTGTTGATTTTGATATTAATCTCGCTGCAGGATTGACTAACGGAGATATTGTTCCTAATCAGGCAACACTATCAGCCGATGGTCCGCTTGTTATTAGCAGTGATGATCCATATAAAAACGGGATTGCTGCACCAGGAGATCCCACTGATAGTACTGACATATTGATTCAGTCCCCCGGTGCGTTGGCAAAAGTAAAACCTGCCCAGACTACAGCAAGTATTGGTGAACAATTTACCTACACCATTACTGTTCCTGCTGTTCCGGTAAATGTTCCTTTGTATGATGTACGAATTCTTGATGATCTGACTGCTTCAAGCGCAGACTTAAGTTTTGTTGGCGCAAACGTGGTTTCTGGTGGAACCTGGGCATTGACGAATACTGGTACATCAACAAATGTTGTCATTGAAGATGCATCAACAGGAATAGATATTCCAGCCAATGGACAGGCAGTAATTGAAATTACTGTTCAACTGCAAAACACGACAATTAACCAGGCTGGAGTTAATTTTAGTAACACAGCTTCATTTAGCTATAACCGTGCTAATGGTGATAATGGAACGCAAACTGCTGGTGCTGCAAATACAAGTCTTAGTATGACAATTGTAGAGCCGGATATAACTACAATTACCAAAGTTGCAGATAAAACAACGCCAACAGCAGGTGAGATTGTTCGATATAGTGTGACCCTCGATACCAGTAGTGGTACAAATTATTCAGATGTCTACGATTTAATTATAACTGATTCATTAAGTCCAGGATTGGTTTACGAAGGTAATCCAACAGTTACAGTTGGTGCAGGGGTCAGTGCAGATAATACAATTGCTGCACCTGATATAACAGGGGATGGCAGTGTTGCCACACCACAAACTT
>JAOUOK010000137.1 GCA_029880425.1 Gammaproteobacteria bacterium | reverse complement strand
AGCTGAGAAGATAGCATTGCAACATATAAACCCAGCTCATCCCAGACTAACCAATAACCTGTAATACCAAGGGTTATAACAAACCAAAGAGTGGGGACACCCGTGATCCATGAAAACCAACGAACCCCGTTGTATCGACCTAATGCAAATTCACGGAACATGTGCAAAATAATCGTGATAACTGCCGCATCTGATGCATAGCGATGCAAGCTCCGCATCACGCCACCAAAATATTTCTGCTCATAGGTAATGGCTTCTACCGAGGCATAGGCACCTGAAAGACTGGTGTCAAAAAATATAAATAGGTACAAACCACTAATTAATACGATCCAGAAAAAGAAAAAGGCTAACCGGCCCATATTGTATAACGGGTTCCATTCTGAACCGAAAGCAACATTAAACCAGCCTTCCACAGCGAGGTATGCATATTTAATAGGGTTCATAAAACTCAATGGCTACGTCCAGTCAGAAATTATACGGCAGGTTTAAAAAAGCGATATTATAAATACATATCGTTATTTTTACTTGATCAATATCAAGTTTGGTTTAGCCGTTTTAAAAAGCGGTGCTCTTTAAATAGAAATATAACGATTAAAAATATGATTATTGCGCCAATCAGCATGCCAATAAAAAGTGAATAATCAAAATGGTATGAATCACTGGCTGGATCATAATTGGTACAAAAGAAACGGACTTTATTGACCAGGTCGGCTAGAACTGTCTGGTTAGGTTGTGGCCGGCCCAATATTAATTCTTTTAAAGGCTCAACTAATAAAGGGGTATCAAACACCTCACCGTATACCTGTCGATAAATAATGCTATCCGCATCGATCACGGTGGCCTGTACCATGTGATCAAAGCCTCTCGGTGATGTATAAAACAGGAAGCCTATCTCCTTGGTAAATGCTTTAATCGTTTTCGGATCAGCACTTAAGAGATACCAGTTGGCATCTTCAATTCCCTGCTTTTTTGCAAAATGCTTCATTGCCTGTGGACTATCAAACTGGCTGTCAAAACCAAGCACGGCAACATTAAAATTTTCATGGCCAAGCGCTTCCCGTGCTTTTTCTACAACCGTGGCCAGGTGCCGTGTTGTCATCGGGCAGGTTTGATAACAACTGGTATAAATCAGGCTTAGTACAAGGGGCTTGCCTTTAAGGTCATGTAGTTTGACTCCCTTGGCGGATGCATCTAAAAACTGATGATTACTGAGTTTATTTCCTATTGCACCCTGGCTAGCTTCTAAGGCCTGTTTATTCTGAAATTTCTGTATCGAGCCCCTTGTTTCTGCTTTTGGTATTAATGATGATTCGGCCATTAGACTGGCTGAATACAGGGGCGCAAAAACCAGTATGAATAAAACAAATAAATAAGGCATCAGGAAATTTCTTTTTCAGAGGTTAACAGGTAATTTTCAAAAATCAGGAAAATTTAGTTTGGCTAAGAATACTTTAATTTAATAAAAAAAAAAATGGGCAGGAATATCCTGCCCATTCTTAAGGTTACTTACTAACCCGCCTTACTCTAGCCTAAGGGCCAGACTGATGCGAGGTATTTCCAGTTGATGAAGTAGTACACCACGAAGGTCACTAACAACAACATAGCCAGCATGAAGGTACCCGGGGCTTCAAAGCCTTCATGGTGATCTTCTTCCAGCTGTGGTGCCATTGCTAATACTTCTGGCTTATCAACATTATAAACTGAGTCAGCTAATGGTTTACCTGCAAAGCTTTCCATAATGCCAGCAGAAGCTTCAAGTTTCTTACCAAACAGTAGTGAACCTACCGCAACCAGCAAGAACATACCACCACCAACAATACCGAGTACACCACCGATAGCACCAATAGCCATCATTGTGTAAGCGATCGCAGGATATTCAAAGGCCATTGCCGCACCCGCAAAGTCCATATCCCAGTGACGACGTGATACACCCATGGTACCTGCACCTAACATGAACAGGATGAGGATTGTCATACCACCACCGAACACATATGGCTGCATTTTAGCAACCCAGGGTAAGAACAATTGTCGACGGAACAATACCGGAATTAACAGGTAAGTAATTGCCATAAAGGTCAACGTGGTACCCGTTACAACTGTTGCATGGAAATGCGCAGGTACATAGATAGTATTATGGATGATCAGGTTAATTTGTTCTGTACCCATAACAACACCGGTAATACCACCAATGAAGCCAAACGTTACGATTGCAATGAATGTACCCGAGAAGACTGGGTTACCCCACGGTGCTTTTCGTAACCATTCAAACAGGCCCTTAGTGAAACCTTTGCGACGTTGTGCAACCTCCATTGAACCAGGAACGGTTAAACCGTGAATCATACTTGCGAGTACCGCTAAGTACATTGCATATGAGGTGTTGAAGATTTTCCACTCTGTACTAATACCTGGATCAACCAGAATATGGTGAGCCGAAGCTAACTGCAAGAACAAGATATAGAGTAAGAATGCAAAACGACTGACTTTTTCAGACATAGGTCGTGCACCAAACAATACACCTGCTACCAGGTACCAGATAGATACATGCGCCGAAACGTTAATTTGTTGCGATGAATGTCCCATACCCCACCAGATAACACGATACATTTCAGCATCGATATGGCTTACATACCCGATTGACCATAAGAACGTTGGAATCAGGATGATGGCGCCTGATGCGATAGTAAATACAGCGATAATCGCTGCAGTAATTGCACCAAAGGTTACTAGCGGAACTGAACCTTCATAAGTCTTTTCTGTTTGAGCAACTACCAGTGTACCGAAGAAAACAAATACCTGGATAAGTGCACCCACAGCAAAAAGAATTAAACCAAGATAGAAATGTGGTTCGGCTTGCATAGGTACATATGAAGTCATCATTACACTTGATGAACCACTAAATACCGCAACATTGTTCATTACCGCACCAATCAGCATCAGGAAGAAACCGATCCAACCCCACGCCGGTGTTGCAACTCGACATCGCAATAATGTTGATGAGGCAAAATACAAAACTGCCATTTCAAAGAAAATGATCCAGAATATCAGGGCATTAATACCATGCGCCGTCAGAACCATGTAAAAAGTATCTGCAGGTAACCAGTGAACTTCTTGCCAACGGGTTAATACAACACCAAGTGCGAGAAGACCAGCAATCAATAAAGCTACAATACCAACGACGGCATTGACCTTCATCAGGCTCTCTGCTGATTTATGAAAATAAAATCCCGAATCCGGGCATACGCGAAATTCAGCCATGTCTATTATTCCTCCACATAGATCTTGCCCACCATTGTATGGTGACCAATACCACAATATTCATTACAAATTACACTGAATGTACCGGCCTTATCAGGAGTTACTTTCAGTACCATGTCATAACCTGGAACAATTTGTAGGTTGATGTTATCGGGTTGCAGCGACCAGCCATGCTGCCAATCCATAGAAGAAAGATGTAGACGATACTCCTGATCTTTTTTCAGTTTTAAAATCGGGTACCATTGCCATAAACGACCTAACATGTAGACATCACTGCCCACAGGTGGCGCGACAACAGGCATACCAGCTTCTTCACCGACTTTATATTGGCTAATCATTTCTTCGACCTTGGCGCCAAATTTTGCAGGTGTAGTTTGATAAGCCTCTGTTGAAAGGTTTTGCTTACCATAAACGTGCCATAGCGGCATCATCAGGAACATGATTATGCACCAGACTAACGCTATCGCGATCCAGATGAGTTCCTGACGACCTACCGGTACTTTCCACCAGTTACGATCAGCAGGAGGCATAAATGAAGTCATAAGCTTTTCTCCCTAATTATTATTAATTGATGGAATAGTTATGGTGCGACAGGAAGGTTTACAATTTCCATAATGCCCCAAACGATATAAAAAACCGTGGGCATAGCAACACCGATAAAAAGTAAAAGAAACGGGCTATCAAGAAGATGTTGCCATCCTGAGATACGTTCCTCATCATTGTTATTTTGATCTGACATAGTAAGCATCCTTATAACTTTCTAGATTATTTTTATTGTAACTGGTAAATACAGTAATTTATTTACAAATTCATATCTGTTAAGTAGAACAGCAACTTAACATTTATAAGCTACATTACTACCCAATGAGATAATATAGACTCTAATATGGTCAAAACCTTGATATATATCAAGCAATTTGGCTTTTGTAGCTTAATTTGTTTGTATTATAACAGCTATATAATGAGTTGCTAAAATAGTTTTAAACTTAATCCAAAAATAAAGTATAAATTTTAACCATCCCATTTACATGAAAAGCAATCGGCTATTACTTGAGTAAATTTTTAAGACGGGAAATAACACTAGTTTTTGTTGTTTTATTCGTTGCAATGAGTTGCTCTAGCTTATGTAAACGGGAATCAAAGGTTTTAAAGTGAATCATAAACCAGTCATTTAACTTGCTCTTTAATTGTTTTTCATCCAGCTGAGAAGTTTCTTCAAGTTCCATGGTAATGTCACGTAGATCATCAAGTAACTTAGCATGATCATTTTTATGCTGCTCGTATTCCACGTATGCATTCTTTTCCATCAGTCTTTCTTCAAGCATGAAATGCGCATGAATAGAGCCGTAAATATCATTCAGTATCTGGACTGATTCTGATTTATCTATGCCATCTTGTTGCTTGTGGTAAAAGGAATTAATCGAATTGATCAACGCCTCGTGCTCACTATCAATGTCAGGTACACCTGTAGCAAACTTATCACTCCACTTAATTAATTCCATAATAAAAACCCTGCGCTTATAATTTTCAAATACTATTAAACCAACAAATACTTTACTTAAAACAAGTTATTTAATAATTAAAAAACACAGATATTATATATCTTAAACAGGTATAACAGGAAATGATTTAAAATTTTTTACTATTTTAATAAATCACGTAATCCCTGCACATCAAGTAATGTAATGTCATTACCATGAACTTCGATTAACCCTTGCTTACTCATTCGCAACAATATACGGGAAAACGTTTCAGGCTGAATAGACAGGCGAGAAGCAATGACCACCTTGGTACTAGCCAGGTGAATTGAAGAGAGTGTTACGGCATCTTCAGGTAATTGTTCTAACAGGTATACCACTAAGCGATAGGTTGCATTATGGAGTGTCAAATTATTGATATCATTAACTTTCGAGTGCAACTGCCGTCCCATTGTCGCTAACAAGCGAAAGCAGGTTTCCTTGGAATTTTCCAGCATCTCGCGAAACTGTTTCATATCAAAGCTGTATAATTCACTGGCCTTGATGCTTTCAGCGCTGACCGGATAACAGTGCTTAGGCATAAACATAATGGCTTCGGCAAAAGTCTGCGATGGGTGAATGATTTCAATGACTTTCTCATCACCATCTTCTGACAGGCAGTAAAGCTTTACCTGGCCAGACTTTAAAAGGTAGAAATGTGTTGCAGGTGTGCCTTTCTCAAATAATATTGTTTTTGCAGCTAAAGAAACCAGGCGACTTGATTTTAAGACACTTTCTAACTGTTGCTCATCAAGCGCAGAAAATAAAGGTATTTGATGAAGCTCATCTAAAACAACACTATTTTTCTCCATAGGCTTAATTATAATGTACCCTTAATACATATAGTCTTTTTCTTGACTTCGGTCAATGAGTTAACAATTTAACGCGATTATTATCTGAAATAATCTGTATTTAAGAATATAGGATTTTTTAAATCGATGAAAGCCATTTTAATATTAGCGGGACCATTCTCAAGCTGTGATTCAACTAAGAATAT
>JAOUOK010000136.1 GCA_029880425.1 Gammaproteobacteria bacterium | reverse complement strand
TGCTGCCAGTGCTTTACTTTCAGTTTGGGTATCAACGGTGTTATTTCGTGTTGCTGATATCTGGATGGCAGGATCTGAACCATATATATTAGGCAATGCATAAAGACTGCCAACAACAAGGGCAACTAGAAGCAGTAAATACTTCCAGAGAGAGTACTGATTTAACATAGTGGGTATACCTGAATCGAATTATTTTTATATTTATGTAAAAACGGCCTTACCATTTCATGGTAAAGCCGTTACATATTAATCCTTTTGTGCAGCTTTGAGCGAACCTTTAGGTAACACTGTAGCAACAGCCGGTTTTTGAACTCTAATTTGTACATTGTCAGCAATTTCTAAAGTGACATATTGTTCACTGACATCGGTAATTTTTCCCATCATACCGCCACTCGTCACCACTTCATCACCTTTTGCTAAACCTGCAACAAGTTCACGATGTTCTTTTGCACGCTTAGTTTGTGGACGGATCAGGATGAAATAAAAAATTAGAATCATACCGCCAAAGAAAATTAACGATGACATTGGATCAGCCTGTTGTGCTGCTGGAGCGGCTTCTGCAACCGCATCTGAAATAAAGAAGCTCATTTTTTAACCTTTTAAAATTGTTCGATAATAGTTTCAATAAATAGTTGCGCGGCATTATGACACAGCCGGCACCGGTTGGTCGCGTTTAGCGTAAAATTCCGTGACGAATTTGTCCAATTCTCCATTTTTAATTGCATCACGCAATCCAGCCATAACATGCTGATAGTAATGAAGATTATGAATAGTATTTAGTCGTGAGCCAAGAATTTCCCTGGTTTTATCCAAATGCCGTAAATAAGAACGACTGTAATTTTTACAGGTGTAACAATCACATTCTTCATCCACTGGACCGGTATCATGGGTATATTGTGAATTTCGAATCCGAACCATACCTTTACTGGTGAATAAAAAGCCATTACGTGCATTTCGAGTCGGCATGACACAGTCAAACATATCCACACCTCGCCGCACTGCTTCAACAATATCTTCCGGGGTACCCACGCCCATTAAGTAGCGCGGATGATCTTCAGGCATACGTGTTTTTAAATGATCCAGAACTTTGATCATTTCTTCCTTAGGTTCACCCACTGATAAGCCACCAATCGCGTAACCGTCAAAACCGATTTCTTTTAAACCATTGAGCGAGATTTCACGTAAATGTTCATACATACCGCCCTGCACAATGCCAAACAATGCTGAAGGATTATCAGCATGGGCAGCTTTACTTCGTTTTGCCCAACGCAATGACAGCTCCATGGATTCACGCACTTCTTTTTCGTCTGCTGGATACGGCGTACATTCATCAAAAATCATAACGATGTCTGAACCAAGATCACGCTGAACCTGCATCGACTCTTCCGGTCCCATAAAGACTTTACTGCCATCCACCGGGGAATTGAATTTCACCCCTTCCTCGGTAATCTTTCTTAACTTACCCAGGCTCCAAACCTGGAAACCACCCGAGTCAGTCAGAATGGGTCCCTGCCAGTGCATAAAATTATGTAAATCACCGTGCTTTTTTATAATCTCGGTACCAGGGCGAAGCATTAGATGAAAAGTATTACCCAGAACGATCTGCGCTCCCAGTTCGGTTAATTCTTCCGGGGTCATGGCTTTAACCGTTCCATAAGTACCCACGGGCATAAAAGCCGGGGTTTCCACTGTGCCGCGTTCAAACACTAAACGACCACGGCGGGCAAAACCATCTGATTTGTCTAATTCAAATTTCATTTATCTACCATAATATTGCTGAACTTCTATTAAAGAGTTCATAGCAAAAAAATTTACCACAGAGGACACGGAGGTGCACAGAAAAAACTAAATATTAGAAGACCTCTGTGTACCTCCGTGTCCTCTCGGCAAGTGCTGCATGCTTTGCCCTGCCTCCTACATTTTTGTAGTCGCGTGGTAATCAGCTTTTTAAGTTTTTTTCTTTGTTAAAAACATCGCATCACCATAACTGAAAAAACGGTATTTTTCCTGTATTGCATGTTGATATGCATTTTTAATATTTTCATAGCCGGCAAAGGCTGAAACCAGCATTAACAAGGTAGATTCAGATAAATGAAAATTTGTTATCAATGCATCAATCACTTTGAACTCATAGCCTGGGGTAATAAAAATGTCCGTCTCACCCCGGTAAGCTTCCAGTACACCTTCTTTATTTGAAAACAAAGCGGCGGATTCAAGACAACGCACACTGGTTGTACCAACAGCAATAACACGCCGCCCCTGTTTTTTTGCTGCATTTAATTTTTCACAGTTTTCTTCCGTTAACTCTATCCATTCTTTATGCATATGATGATCACTTAAATCATCAACCCGCACAGGTTGAAACGTCCCTGCACCAACATGCAAAGTGATATGAATTTGTTCTACACCTTTCTCTGAAAGACGTTGCAACATTTTTTCATCAAAATGTAATCCTGCAGTGGGTGCAGCAACCGCGCCGGGCGTTTTTGCATATACTGTTTGATAACGTTCCTGGTCAAACTTTTCATCATCACGCTGAATATAAGGGGGAAGCGGCATATGACCAATGTCACTTAAGATATCAAGAACAGTATTTTCACTCTTGAATACCACTACAAATAAATCACCGTCTCTGCCAGTAACTTCTGCCTGGATATCATTTTCAAAAATTAATCTCGTACCAGGCTTAGGCGATTTACTCGCCCTGACGTGGGCTAAGGCAGTATGATCTTCGAGTATTCGTTCAACCAATATTTCAACTTTTCCGCCACTTGATTTTTTACCGTGCACACGAGCAGGAATGACCTGGGTATTATTAAAGACCAGTACATCACCCGCATGTAGATAATCCATTAAATCAGTAAAAGCTTTATCCTCATAACGCCCTGAATCACCTTCGAGTACTAATAAACGGCTCGCGCTTCTTTCTGCCACAGGCTGCTGAGCAATAAGCTCCTCGGGTAAATCAAATGTGAAGTCAGTGCGACGCATAAAGTTCTCTAAAACTTAAAGGTAAAATTGAGCTGCGCAGTTTATTTGTCCGCATACAAAAATACCAGTCAAAATCAGGTGCGAGCTATAATTTTGCCCGGCATAAGACTCGCATCGTTGATAGATGTACCCTATAATAGCCAGCCTTTCGGATATGAACTGTGGTTTTCAATGCAGGACATACCACAAAGAAGGTCTATGGCGGTGTGGTGAAATTGGTATACACGAGGGATTCAAAATCCCTTGCCTTCGGGCGTGACGGTTCGAGTCCGTCCACCGCTACCATTCTTAATGATCAATCATTACTGTTTTCCAGGAAATACTTAATCAAACCATTGGTTGAAGCATCGTAGTTTTCAACCGCGTTATGATGTTTTAAATCCTGGTAAATCGTTGCCGCTACTTTTTTTCCCAGCTCAACGGCAGGTTGATCATAGGAATTGATTTGCCAGATAATTCCCTGGGTAAAAATTTTATGTTCATACATAGCAATTAACGAACCCAATGTTTTCGGTGTTAATGCTTTAAACAAAATCGTGTTTGATGGTTTATTACCTGGCATTAAACGTGAGGGGTATAAACGTTCCACTTCTTCTTCAGAACACCCTTCCGCAATAAGCTCGGCACGGGCTTCATCTTCATTTTTCCCTGTCATTAATGCCCGTGTCTGGGCAAAAAAGTTGGCTAATAAAACAATATGGTGGTCACCCACCGGGTTAAGGCTATCTAGTGGCACAATAAAATCTGCCGGCACCAGGTGGGTACCCTGGTGCAAGTTCTGATAGAACGCATGCTGTCCTGTGATACCCAGTTCACCCCAAATAATAGGGCCTGTTGCATAATCAACAAGATTTCCATCGCGGGTAATACTCTTACCGTTACTTTCCATGTCTCCTTGTTGAAAATACGCCGGGAATCGATGCAGATGTTGATCGTATGGTAATAAGACATGTGATTCAGCATTATGAAAATTGTTATACCAGATGCCCAGTAAAGCCAGGATCACGGGCATATTTTCTTCTAAAGGTGCCTCACGGAAATGTTGATCCATTTCATAAGCACCTTGCAACATCGACTCAAAACGATCCATGCCAATATAAATCGCGACTGATAAACCGATGGATGACCATAATGAATAACGACCCCCGACCCAGTCCCACATTTTGAAAATATTTTCTTTTTCGATTCCAAAGGATGTTGCCGCTTCAACATTTGCTGCCACGGCAATAAAATGTTTTGCCACAGCCGATTCATTGCGTGAATTTTCAATCAGCCAGTCTCGCGCAGTCTGCGCATTCATAATGGTATCTTGCGTGGTGAAACTTTTTGATGAAACAATAAACAGGGTTCTTTCCGGATCCAGGCCGCGCAGGGTATTACAGATATGACTGGGATCAACATTAGAAACAAAGTGGACGTGCAAGCCCGTTTTTCCGTAAGGCGTCAGGGCTTCTGTAACCATGACAGGACCAAGGTCTGATCCGCCTACCCCAATGTTGACAATATCAATGATTGGTTTACCGCTATAGCCCAACCATTGCCCGCTACGAATGGCATCTGAAAACGTGCGCATTTTTTCCAGTTCAGAGAGCACTTCCGGCATCACATCCTGGCCATTGACATAAACAGGTTGTTCACTACGATTACGCAACGCAGTATGGAGAACCGGACGGTTTTCAGTGTGATTTATTTTCTCACCGCTGAACATTTTTTCAGTCCAGTCTTTAATCCCACTTTGTTTTGCCAAATCAATCAGCAAAGACATGGTTTCACGGGTGACCCGGTTTTTTGAATAATCCAGCAGAATGTCATGAAAACGTAAATGAAATTCTTCAAAACGATTTTTATCCTGCGTAAATAAATCACGCATCAGGATATTTTCATTCTGCTTTTTATGTTCAAGCAAAGCCTGCCAGGCGGGTAAGTCTGTTAATTTTTCCATACTAAATTCATTATATTTTTTATTTTTGAATTCAAATTATGCAGTATTTCGCAGATAAAGTGAGTAAAAACTGCCTATATATGTTCAATCAAAGCTAAATATGACCAAAAATTCATCACTTCAGCACTTTTAATCCATTTTCACGCGTGTTTTATCCTGTCAAGACGAGTCTTTCACTTAAAGTGACGGTATAATATGCGGCCTTTTGGAAACGTAAGCTAATTAATAATGACAGCCAAGACTACAAATATCGAATCCCCCGTTACTAAACTCATGTCTACCAGCCAGGATAAGCAACTGCGTTCCCGGGTTAAGCTTTTTGGCAACATACTGGGTAAAGTATTACTTGAGCACGCGGGTAAAGACGTTTTTTCGGCTGTCGAAAAATTACGTAAAGGTCATATTGGCCTGCGTGTTAAAAATGATATCTCCAAACGTCAGCGCCTTGACAAACTAGTAGCTTCGCTCGACCCGGAAACAACTGAGCACGTGGTTCGAGCTTTTAGTATTTATTTCAGCCTGGTTAATATCGCTGAAGAAGAATTTCAGCATAAACAACGTCGCCGTGAAGTCGGACCCAAAGGCTACATATGGAAAGGTTCTTTTTTTAATGCATTAAATGATTTACAACAAAGTAATATCAGTAAAGACCAGCTACAGGAGCTTCTTGACCAAACAGTCTATATTCCTGTCTTCACCGCTCACCCAACAGAATCAAAACGTCGAACAGTAATGGAAGCCATTCGTCGAATTTATGTAATCAGTGATCAGCTTAACGAACCACAATTAAGCAAGATTCAGAAAGAAAATATCATCGAAGACCTGGAACAACACATCCA